>ONXK01000140.1 GCA_900321785.1 uncultured Lachnospiraceae bacterium
GCGTAAGCCGTCACTCCCCACATGAGCAAATCCTGAGTGGTTTTTCGAAGGATTTGCGAATGCTAGTGGGGAGTGCCTGTGCATGGTAACAGAACCACCGTCCTGCGAAGCAGTCGCCCCACCCACATGAGCAGAACACATGCAGCGATTAGTCCTTTAAGCAAACTCAATCCCCAGTACTTCCACAACATATTCTTCAGCTTTGTCTTTATCAAGAGAAAACCTGCACATAATCCGATCAACAATATCAGAAGGAAGGAGGTGCATTTCATCATGATAGAGCCTGATAGAACCGATGATTTCACCTTTCTCCATCCCCTTTTTCATACTATTGGCTTCGATCCGGTCAAGCCATTCGTTCATGTTGCGAATTCCTCCTTCCTCAATTAGATCTTCCTGATTCAGGACATCCTCAAATCGCGTATCATCTGTCATTATGCTCAGGAGCTGCAGAACAGCTTGAACATGTTCGAGTTTTTCGGGACTTGGCACGTAGTTGCCATGTTCCCGCATTTGTATAAAGTAATCTGCAACGATTTTAAAATCGCTATGAAAATGATCAAGCATTTCTCTCGAAAGAAATGCGATCTCAAATATATTGATCTTAAAGTCTGATAAATATGGCTTTATTATTTCCGGAACAGGAACGGCATCGTATAGACAAACCGGCTTGTTCCATCGCTTTGTATATCCAAAGTACAGAACCAGGGTGACGACGGGATATCGGGGATTGTCGGCGTTCTCTTTTAACAACTGGGAACGGTATTCGGCGCCGTCATAACCAAAAATGCGCAAGACCATATCCGGATCCGGTTCTGTCTGATTTTCCAGTCCTAGACAGGCGATCTGTATATTGTTTTTGATCCAGCGCTTTGCCACGTCTCTCTCAATCTCTCGTATTTTCCCATCAGCCTTATAAGCGGCTCTTGGAGACTGCTCCTCAAGATCGCCAGCCGAAATAACCTGTTTGCCATCAAACAGCAATCCGTTGACAATATCCGCAAAAACGTCATTAAATGATAATAGTATTTTCTCTGAAATATCTTTCTCCGCCATATAACCATTTACCTCTCATTCATCATATTGGATCATTTCATTTCAGGAATAAGATGGTGTATACACGAAAAAAATCTTCAGAATGAAACCGAATAAACGGATGTATTCATTATACAACATTTTCAAGCCGGAATTATATCCATGCTATACGAGTTTTTGCAGAACAATGTACGAATAATCAAAATGCCCATCAGGCAGATGCCTTTGCAGGAGAATCAGCACCTTCTCACCAGGATGCTGCCAAACAGCTTTGAGAAAGCCTGAGACCGCAGCTTATACCGCACTTTATACCGCACTTTATCCCGTACTTTATATCGCACTATTCTGGAGATTTGCGCCAAACCCCATATTCGCTTATAATCATAAAAGAGAAAAAAGTATTGCGCGCTGCGTGACTGCCTAGATGCCTGTTCCACCGCTCTTTACTGCCGGGCGGCGCAGACATCCCCTAACAAAAGGAGAATGAAAAATGGCAGAAATAATCGAAGTCCTGAAGGATATCCTGTTCTATGTCATTGAAATCTGTACGGCCGGCCTGGAATTTGCAGGCATCATCGTTCTGGTTTCCACTGCTTTTATTTGCTTTGTCAAATGGGTTCGCCGTGACAGAGAGAATATCCGCCTCGATCTGGCGCAGGGCATTGCCCTTGCGCTTGAATTTAAAATGGGCGGAGAGGTCCTGCGCACGGTTATCGTCCGTGAGATGGGAGAACTTGTTGTCCTGGGCGCTATCATCATCCTGCGTGCGGCCATGACATTCCTGATCCACTGGGAGATCGTGAACGAGAAAAAGGAGATGAAGGAGGCTGCCAAAGCCCGTGCAGCTGTCAAACGTGCAAATCGCCAGAAAGCATCCGCATCCGGTTCAGCCCAAAGCGGCAGTGAAGAAGCGGATTATTACCAGGAAGTAGAGATGACCTATGAGGATAATTTCAGAAGACCATCCTTAGGACACCATGCACCAAATGACGATGAGTGATGTAAACAGGAGAAAAAAATCCGGCGCAAGCAGATCGATTCGATAGATGTGATCGATCTGAAAACCAGGAACAATTCGATAAGTGTGATCGATCTGAAAACCAATAACAATTCGATAAGTGTGATCGATCTGAAAACCAATAACAATTCGATAAATGTGAACAATTGGATATGCGAAATCAATTTGGAAAACAAGATAGTACTATGAGATCTTATAATCCTGAGAAGCCTGAGAAAGCCATTTGTTTCGCGGCGATCTGCGGCGTGAAAAACAGTGGAAAGACCACTCTGACAGAGGGAATCATCCGAACCATGACTGCCCGCGGTCTGAAGACTGCAGTTATCAAACATGACGGACACGAATTTGAATGCGATCTGGAGGGGACGGACAGTTCCCGCTTTGTCGAGGCGGGCGCCTACGGGGCGGCCGTCTTTTCAAAAGGACAGATTTTTGTGCGGAAAACAGGAGATTTTCCGGGGTCAGAGGATGAGACGGGTACAATGGAACTTCTGGCCAGGCTGACCTTCGCCTTCCCGGAGGCGGACGTGATCCTGGTGGAGGGCCTGAAAGGTCTTCCTGTCCCCAAAATCGAAGTAGTGCGAAGCGCCGTATCCCGAAAGCCGGTATCCAATCCCCGGGGACGCTTTCTTGTCGTATCGGACTTGACTGAATCAGAGATCGGGGAGCATACCCTTCCCTTTGAAGATCTGGAGGGTATTTGCGATGAGATATTACGAGATGCAAATGCCCGCAAACCGGTTCACGGCCCCACTGAATGATAAACTGGTGTTAAATGCAGGATATTTGGAACCCTGCCGGCTATTCCCGCGAGCGTTTATAAAAACAGTTATAAACAGTTATAAAAACGGTTATAAAAAATGCACAGGAGACAAACAGAAAATGACAGAACAGGATTTCACCCATTTTGACGAGAGCGGCAGGGCCAGGATGGTCAATGTGGGCGACAAGGAGATTACAAAAAGAACTGCCGTGGCAGAAGGTCGTGTGCTGCTCAATCCCCATACATTTGAACTGATCAAAAGCGGCGGGATGAAAAAAGGCGATGTGCTGGCGACAGCCCAGATTGCCGGCATCATGGGCGCCAAGAGGACACCTGACCTGATCCCCATGTGCCATCCCCTCTTTCTGAGCGGCATCCGGCTGGACCTGAACTTGAACGAGCAGGACCATTCCGTTGAAATCCGGGCCAGCGTCTCCTGTGAAGGAAAGACAGGTGTTGAAATGGAGGCCCTCACAGCTGTATCCACCGCTGCCCTGACCGTCTACGATATGTGCAAGGCTGTCCAGCGGGATATGCAGATCACAGACATCCGCCTGGTGCAGAAGACCGGCGGCGTACATGGAGATTACACAGCAGACTGATAATATCACAGACATCCGCCTGGTGCAGAAGACCGGCGGCGTACATGGGGATTACACAGCAGACTGATAATATCACAGACATCCGTCCGGTGCAGAAGACCGGCGGCGTACATGGAGATTATCTTAGAAATTTTGGAGAAAAAGTATGTCAGTAAACAGGACTATGATGCAATATTTTGAATGGTACCTGCCAAATGACGGACTATGGTGGAAACGCTGTGCCGCAAAGGCGGAAAACCTGAACGGCATCGGCATCACAGACGTATGGCTTCCGCCCGCCTACAAGGGGACATCACAGGAAGACGTCGGCTATGGCGTCTATGACATGTATGACCTGGGCGAATTTGACCAGAAGGGCACTGTCCGCACCAAATACGGCACCCGCGAAGAATACCTCGAGGCTATCCGGGCTTTCCACGACAACGACATCCGCGTCTTCGCAGATATCGTCCTCAACCACAGGATGGGGGCGGATGAAGCGGAGGATGTGGTGGCTGTCTCGGATCTGGAAGAGGATCGCAACAAACAGGTCGACGATGCCCATGTCGTGCGTGTCTGGTCCAAATTTACATTCCCCGGCAGAAAGGGCAAATACAGCACTTTTACCTGGGACCACACACATTTTTCCGGGACAGATTATGACGACCTGTCGAAAGATGAGGGCCTGGTCTATCGCTTTGCAGGCAAGACCTGGCAGAAGGACACTGACCCGGAGAAGGGCAATTTTGACTATTTGATGGGAATGAATGTCGACATGAGCAATCCTGTCGTCAAAGAAGAAATCCGCAAGTGGCTTCTGTGGTACATCCGTGAGACCGGAATTGACGGACTCCGCCTTGATGCCGTCAAGCACATCAGCTTCCAGTTTTACAAAGAACTCCTGCAGCAGGTGCGCACCGAACTCGGAAGCAACATCCCTGCAGTGGGAGAGTACTGGAACACGGACCTGGGACGCCTGCTCTACTACCTGGATGCCGTCAATCAGGAAATGTCCCTCTTTGATGTCGCCCTCCACTACAACTTCTTCAATGCCTCGCAGGCCGGCAGAGATTATGACCTGCGCCAGATTTTTGACAATACCCTTGTCCGGGAACGCCCGGAATCAGCCGTCACATTTGTGGACAACCACGACACACAGTACGGCCAAAGCCTGCAGTCCTTTGTTTCCGACTGGTTCAAGCCCCTTGCCTACGCCATGATCCTCCTGCGTGAGAGCGGCATACCATGTGTGTTTTATTCCGATTACTACGGAAATCCCGTAAAGGACCGCCCCCTCGTTCCGGATCTCGGAAAAATGATCAAAATCCGACGCGGATACGCATACGGAGAACAGGAGGACTATTTTGACGATCCCCACCTGATCGGCTGGGTGCGGAGAGGCGAAGAAGAACATCCCGATTCCGGACTTGCAGTTGTCATCAGCAACACCGACGATGGCCAAATACGCATGCTGATGGGAAAACAGCATGCCGGCATATCCTTCCGGGACGCACTGGGAAACTGCCCCGATCCCGTTGTCATCGACGAAGAAGGCTACGGCACCTTCGGAACCACAGGAGGAAACGTCTCCATATGGATCCATGAGGTCGGATTCGAATACATTGTTGTAACAGAGTAAAA
>ONXK01000052.1 GCA_900321785.1 uncultured Lachnospiraceae bacterium
CTCATTGCTTCGCGCAAAAAAAGCACCTGCGTGATGCAGGTGCTTTTGTAATGTACGTGACAAGATTCGAACTCGCGACCTTCTGGTCCGTAGCCAGACGCTCTATCCAGCTGAGCTACACGTACATTTTTCTGCTGTTTTCTCAACAGCAAGTATGATTATAGCCGCATGAATAGTATTTGTCAATTAGAATATTTAAAAAATCCATAATTATTTTTGCCACTTTTTTGCCTTACCTTGCAGCAAAATATATTATTCCATACCTGCTTGTGGGTGCGAGGCAGCTTAGACTTGGTCTTTTTTGATATTGAGCATGTAAGACTGACAGGCGAGAACATTAATCCGATAATATAGTTGCGAAATACCGGAATAAGACAGACTTTTATTTTGTGTGAAAACGGTTGAAGACTAGTGGAAAGGTCTGATAGGCTGATTATAACAGAAACAGTATATGCAGCTGTTTTTCAGGGTGTTCTCATGTATTTGAAGAACCAGGACAAGCATAGTCAGATGAGGAAAACAGCGGTGCATTTTGCATGAGACGGAGGAAAGCAGGTCATAATGGTAACGCAAAAAGATATTTCGGCGGCGTGCGGTTTATCGGTTTCGGCTGTAAGCAAGGCTTTAAGTGATTATTCTGATATAAGCGAAGATACGAAAAGAAGGGTCCGGGATGTTGCGCGCAAGATGGGATATCACGGAATGAAGGATGAAGTAAAGGAGAAACGGAAGCACACGTATACTGTGGGGCTGCTGATCACAGAGGAGACCGGAAGGAAGAGTCTGATGAATGTCGTCCGGGAACTCAGAAAAGTCCTGACCGGAAGAGGATATGATCTTGTGGTTTTGAGCCCTGTGAGAGAAGAAGGGCCGGCAGCGGAACGGCCCGGTTACCTGCCCAGGGCACGGATGTTTGGAATGGAGGGCGTGTTTCTGATCAGTCAGGTGCTGGAGGAGGACTTGTTTCAGCGTGAAGACTTCAGGAATCTGAGGGAACTGATCCTGGGAGAAATACCGGTTGTGGCTGTGGGCGGTTTTTTTGCTTCCTGCAGATGTGTCCTTCCCGGATATGAGAAGGGGATCAGAAGTCTTGTCAGCGAGATTTACAGAAGGGGACATCGCAGGATTGCCTTTTTATTCAGAGACGGTTTAGCAGAACGCGGAATCTGCAGGAAAGCTATATGTGCTGCGCTAAAGGAACACCATTTGGAGGTCCCCGAATACTTTTTCAGAACAGCCGGGTCCGGAACAGCGCAGGAAGCATTTGCGGAGACGATGAAACTGCTGCAGAAGAACAAATGGCTGCATCCGACCTGTATTCTCTTTACAGATGAGATGCTCCTGGAAGGCGGAGCGGCAGCGATCCATCAGTGCGGCTTCCGTATTCCGGAGGACATTTGTGTCGCTGCAGTCCGTATTTCAGAGGACCGGGAGTATCGGGACTTTCCTGTGACCAGCTGGAGGATTCCGCCTTCGAGGATCGCGGAGGAAGCGGTCGGACTGATGCTTGACGGGATCAGCAGAGCCGGGCAAGGGATGGGGAGGATACGTTTGATTGACGGGATCCTGTATGGCAGCGAGTAACAGCAGAAGAAAAGCCGGAATCAGCCGAAAGAAGGATACAGGAAGATGCTCTAAAGATCAGCCTCAGAAAGAACGGATTTGTGTCATTTTTCATTTTGATCCGCGGAATCGTGAAGACTTTGTATGCCTCTTCCCGACTTTTTTACAATACGTCTTTTTTGATTTCATATTATTTTTTCGCTTTCTGTTTTATTTGTTTGAACGAATGATGTATAATGAGAAATCTCAGGCACAGAATATGTTACTTAACGACATTATTATGCGTCTTTATATATGGCGTCCGCAGAATCCATTTCTGCAATGTCTGATCATTTGGAACGTGCGAAGCAGCGCGTAGTTTAATCATACATGTGGCCATGGTCGCGCGTTCACAGACATGTTTGTAAACAGGATGTCATGGAACGAAGGTATGAGTTTATGGAGGTTGTTCCTGTAGGAATGAATAAAGAAAGAAATATGAAAAATGCAAGTGGGAAATCAGCAGAGGACCGTGTTGTAGAGAATTGGAAGACGGATGAAAATCCCGATATGAATAAAGAAAGATCTGTATCCGATGCAGCAAAAGAAGATCAGATGGAAGCAGGCAGTTCGTCAGCTCCGGGGGCAGTGAAAGATGATTCTCCGAAGGAACTTTCCGGGCTGCAGGAGCCGGAGACAGAGGAGTACTCTCTGGGAGAGCCCGAAGAACCGGCACAGCCAAAGAAATCAGAAGAGGCAAAGAAGTCGGAGGAGACAGAGGAGCCCGGGGAACCGGTGCAGCTAAAGAAATCAGAAGAGCCGGAGACGTCGGAGGAGACAGAGGAGCCCGAAGAACCGGCGCAGGAGACAGAGGAGCCCGAAGAACCGGTGCAGGGAGAGAAGTCAGAAAAACCCGAAAAGCCGGAAAAGCCTGATCATGCCGGGAAGGCGAAGACGCAGAAAGCGTCAATGCAGCCTGCTGTTCAGGAAAAGACTGTGGACCGGGAATGGCACAATGCACAGCAGCAGGATACTATTGAGTCTCGAAAAGCCCGAAGCGGACGCACAGCATTCTGGATCAGTCTGATCCTGATCCTTGGGATTCTTGGCGGAATCTACGCTTATGGATATAAGTACTGCGGTACACATTTTATGCCGGGGACCCGCATCAACGGCTATGAATGCAGCGGATTGACAGAAGAGGAAGCTGAGGCAAAATTTGCCGAGGCAGCAAATGATTATGTGCTGAATATTCGCTTCCGGGGCGGCTCGACGGAAATCGTCCATGCCCAGGAGATGGGATTTGAATACAAACCGGACGGAAGCGTAGGCGCATTGTTGAATCAGCAGGATCAGCTGCTCTGGCCCAAGTACTTCTTTGAGGATTCGAATTATGAGATTGAACCGGGCGGAGCTTATGATGATGATCTTTTGACGCAGGCTCTTCAGGCACTGCCGGAGCTGCAGGAAGAGAATATGGAGAAACCGAAGTCTGCCTATATCGAGTTCCAGGACGGAAATGAAGAGGAGGCAGGAAAGTTCGTGATCATCCCGGAGACAGCGGGAACTACGATCGATCTCGTTCAGCTGGAAGCGGGCGTGGGTGACGCGGCTGCCCGCTATGCGGATCTGGTGGACGCCGAGGAGATCAGCGGGGCCTATGTGGAGGCTCCCTTAAAGTCGGATGATGCAAAGATCATCTCGCGCTGTGATGATCTCAATGATATTGTCGGAGCCAGTATTACCTATGAGCTTCCGGACGGTGATACGATGTGTCTGAATTCAGATGTCATGAAGGACTGGCTTGTGAAGGATGACGACGGGAAACTTGTCAAGGATGATGAGGTCTGGGACGAGAAGCTCTGGGAGTTCCTGGAAAAACTTGCGATCAACTCCAATACAATCGGTATGGACCGTCAGTTCCAGTCTACCAATCGCGGACTGATCACAGTAAGCGGCGGTGATTACGGCTACATGGTCAATCAGGTCACAGAGCATGACAAGCTGGTGAAAGACCTCAAGAAGTGCAAGCAGGATACCCGCAAACCGGATTACTATATTACTCCCTATAATGACGAGACTGAAAATGACGGCATTGGCAAAACGTACATAGAGGTAGACCTGAGCGCGCAGCATATCTGGTGCTATGTGGACGGCCAGATGGTGATGGAAAGTGACTGCGTCAGCGGTGACACGACGACCGGTCACGGAACACCCACGGGTGTCTTCGGAATCATGTTCATGCTCAGGGACACTACACTGCGCGGCGTTATGCAGTCGAACGGAAAGTATGAGTATGAGACAAAGGTCGGCTACTGGATGCCCTTCTATGACGGATGCGGCTTCCATGATGCCTGGTGGAGAACCGCATTCGGAGGGACTATTTATCAGGGAGACGGATCGCATGGCTGCGTCAATCTGCCGGTCAGCGGCGCAGAGACACTCTACCAATACTGCGAGGATAAAATGCCGGTTGTAGTATATTATTAAGATAAGACAGTAGTTAAATAGCTATATTATTATGCCGGGAAGATTATGCCGGGAAGGAGAAGGCAAAAATGGTCGAGATCAAAGAGATCGTCAGACAGACACAGAATAAATTCCTGAATATGTTCGAATTTAAAGGGACCAACAAGGTGGGACACAGATTCCGCTATTTTGTTGCATCCAGAGCCGGCAGTGATGAGGAACTTAAGGCTGTAAGCGGCAGGAATGACCCTGACGGCGTGATCATGTATTCACTGTATGGTGAAAAGAATGATCGTGTCGTGCTGATCCGCCAGTTCCGCATTCCCCTTGGCTGCTATGTCTACGAGTTCCCGGCGGGACTGGTAGATCGAGGAGAGGACTATCGGCAGGCGGCGGTCCGTGAGATGCACGAGGAAACCGGACTGACATTCAGTCCCATTCAAGCGGATGAGATGTTTGAGGCGGCACGTTTCACAACAGCCGGTCTGACGGATGAATCCTGCTGCATGGTCTATGGATATGCGTCCGGGGAACCCAGCCGAAAATATCTCGAAGAAGGGGAGGACATTCAGATCATCCTTGCTGACCGGAATGAGATCCGCAGGATTTTAAAGGAGGAGAAGGTTGCCCTCATGACTGCCTATCAGCTCATGCACTTCCTTGCGGATGAAGAACCCTTTGCCTTTTTAACGGATAATCACGGGCAGATCGAGAGATAAAGATATGGATAAACAGGTTTTTACTGCCGCTGGGGCAGATATGGGAGCCGGAACTGTATCCGGGGAAGGGCTTCGCGCATGGATCAAAGAGGCCCATGAAAGGAAGAACCGTTCCTATCCCAAGGGAAGTTCCGCAGTGCTGATTCCCTTTCTGATCAGGGACGGGGCATATCATGTGCTGTATGAGGTCCGGTCGGCAAAACTCCGTTCGCAGCCGGGAGAGATCTGTTTTCCCGGAGGAAGGATCGAAGCAGGGGAGTCTCCTGTGGAAACAGCTGTCCGGGAAGCTACGGAAGAACTGTGTATCGACAGGAGCAGGATCGAGATCGTAGGCGCGCTGGATGATACGATCGGTCCCGGGGCAATTCCGCTTTTCACCTATATCGCGATTCTGCACGATTATGAGGGAACCTGGTCACATGCGGAGGTGGACCGGGTGTTCACAGTGCCGCTGGAATGGATCCTTACCCACGATCCTGATATATACAGGATCAGGCTGGCCCGGCAGATGCCGGAGGATTTTCCTTATGAATATGTGCCGGGAGGCAGAGATTACCGCTGGAGGGACCAGTACTATTCCGTGCCGTTTTATCCACAGCTTCCGACAGAACGGTCGCTTTTCAAAATGCCGGAGGAGAAAAAACATCCTGCAGAGATGCGGGACAGCGGGCCCGTACCGACTCTTTGGGGCGTTACAGCACGGGTGAGTTACGCGCTGTCGGTGCTTCTTCGAGAAGGCAGAGAAAACTTTTCCTGACAGTATGTTCATTAAAATTCTATTTTTGTGTAGCAATTTATATAAATGTATTATATAATAGAATACGGTTTATATATTTAAGAGCGAGACGGCAGATTGATTTACACGGGAGCCTGACTCCGTTGTTTTGAATCGTCTGCCTGGTCGGATCCAGAGCCTTGAAGAGCTTTGATCGGAAATGACTTGGAAAAGTCAGACCGGACATAATTGATCATGAGCCGGAGCAGCATACCGCTGCTCCGGCTTTTTTTGCATAGCAGATCAGAGACGCGCACCCGGATACAGTGGAATCCGCAGGTGTGCTGTTTTTTTCTAAATCGAGCAATGTGTTCTTTTGTCCTGCGGAGAAGGCGGGCTTGTCGGAGATTGAGGGCAGCAGAGCCGTCCTGATTCGGAGCATAAAGCAGGGAACAGGCGGAATGATCCTGCTGTGTTGAGGGGAAAAGCGGGGGCTACAAACATATCATACAAGGAGGGAGACTATGAAATATCTCGCAGCGGTACATACAGATGTCGGAACCAGGAGAAAGAAAAACCAGGATTCCATGATCGTAATGGAGGCGCAGACAGGAACAGGCAATATCCTGTTTGCTGCTGTCTGTGACGGGATGGGCGGGCTTGACAGGGGGGAGGCTGCCAGTGCCGCCATGATCCATGCTTTTGCGGACTGGTTTGAAGCCCGTCTTATCTACATCGCCCGGGCGGTGCGGGACGGTACCTTTCAGAAGGAGACTCTGAGGGAAGAATGGTCTTCCCTCATTGAGAATACGAGCCGGTGTATAGAGGACTATGGGAGGGAGCGCCATATCTGTCTGGGGACTACCGCGGTGGGGATCCTGATCTGCGGGGACCGGTACTATACGCTGAATGTGGGAGATTCCCGTGCCTATCTGCTGACAGACAGAATATATCTTCTGACAAAAGACCAGACTTATGTGCAGCAGGAACTGGATGCGGGAAGAATGACTTATGAACAGAGCCTGACCCATCCAAAGAGGAACCTGCTTTTACAATGTGTCGGAGCCGGAGCGGATGTCCGACCGGCTTACGGGCAGGGGCGGGCGGCTGCCGGGCAGTTGTTTTTGCTCTGCAGCGACGGCTTCCGGCATGTTGTCGGAGAGGATGAACTGTACCGGACATTTGCGCCTTCGAAAATGAATGGGGAGGAGATCATGAAGAAGAGCCTCTCCTCCATGACCCGCCGCATCAAGGAACGGGGAGAGACAGATAACATCAGCGCCATGCTGATCAGGCTGGAATAGAACAGAGGAGGAAAACAGATATAAAACAGCCCGGGAAGCGGATAAAAACAGAGGCAGAGAAGCGGATAAAAACGGAGACAGAGAAGCGGATAAAAACAGAGGCAGAGAAGCGGATAAAAACAGAGGCAGAGAAACGGATATAAACAGATACGGGAAAACGCTTAATGCAGGAAGACCCCGTCAGAGGATCGGGAGGTGATGGAATGCTGGAAGTGGGATCAATGCTGGACGGAAAATACAAAATTCTCAATGAGATCGGACGCGGCGGGATGAGCATCGTTTATCTGGCACTGAATGAACGGGCAAACAAGACATGGGCTGTGAAGGAAATCCGAAAGGAGGCCGGCTATGATGCGGGAATGGTCAGACAGGGATTGTCTGTCGAGACGGAGATGCTCAAAAGGCTGAGCCACCCCAATCTGCCAAGTATCGTGGATGTCATCGATCACGATGATTCGTTTATTATCGTTATGGATTATATCGAAGGAAAAAGCCTGCAGGATCTGATTGACGTCGAAGGACGACAGGACCCGGAGCGGGTCATTGACTGGGCAAAACAGCTCTGTGATGTACTCGCTTATCTGCACAGCAGGCAGCCGGCCATTATCTACAGAGATATGAAGCCTGCCAATATCATACTGCGTCCGGACGGGAAAGTGATCCTGATCGACTTCGGAACGGCCCGGGAATACAAAGATGCAGATGTGGAGGATACAGTATGGCTGGGCACGCGCGGATACGCCGCGCCTGAACAGTTCGGAGGACGCGGACAGACAGACGCACGGACAGATCTCTATAATCTGGGGGCGGCTGTTTACCACCTTGTGACGGGATACAGCCCCGCAGATACAGACTTTGTGATCCATCCGATCGGAAAACTGGTTCCGGAACTCCAAGGGAGCGGCCTGGAAAAAGTGATTGCGAAATGCTGTCAGCCTTCTGCTGCGGATCGTTTTCAAAGTGCCGCAGAACTCATGTACGCACTGGATCATGTACATGATGAGGATAATGAGGCCATCAGGATCAGGAACAGAAAGTGGAAGGCCTTCATGTTCTTTTTTGTCATGGGAGCGGCAGCGCTGGCAGGGTGGATGATATGCAGGGCATTGTACAGCAATTCCAAAGGCTTTATTTATGAAGATTGCCTCTCTGATGCAGCTGCAAAGGAAACGCTGTCGGAACAGATCGCCGGGTACGGGACAGCCATCGAGATCGATCCGGGCAGGCCGGATGCCTGGAGGATGCTGATCCGGAGCCTGCAGGACCGGGATCATGAGACACTTGCGTCCGGGGAGGTGGATGCAGTCCGCGACTGCATCAAAAACGGCTCCAAAGGGTCAAACCTGGACAGGCTCAGGCAGTGTGACCGGAAGGCTTATGCAGCCTTTAACTACGATCTCGGGGTTATTTTGTTTTTTTCCAGTAACAACGGCAGGAGCGGCGCCTCTGCATATCTGGAGGAGGCGGTCAAAAACAAAGACCGGCTCTCACCCTCGGAGGGAAGGATTGCCGGACTCATGGCTGAGCTCGCACGTGTTGATCAGGATAAGAACAAAAATACCAATGACTGGTCGGGCGGCAGCGGTTACAGAGCATATTGGGACACACTGAGCGGGCTTTTGAACGGAAATAATTCAACACTGGAGCGCCTCGAACAGGAATGCGGAGGCGAGGGATATCCGCTTGCTGTCTGCAGTGAAGTGGGAATGGCCGTCTGCCGGCAGCTGTCACGCTTTAAAGGACAGGGTGTCACAAGGCAGGAGATGGAGGAAGCCCTTTCAGCTGCGGAGGAATATATCAGGAAGACCTTTTATGAGACCGGCCCCCGGGGCAATCTGACCCTGAAGAAAGATCTGACTGAGAATATGAAGAATCGTGTAAAAAGTGCCGGGGATCAGATAGATATGGCCCGCAGAAATGTGGAAAGGGCCTATGACTTATGAATCCACTGATGTCAACGGGAAATCGTCTTCACGAATCTCTCGTTGACCATTCCTGCGCTCGAAAGTGCTCCGGCATGGTCGGAAAGAGGAAAAATCGAGGAGAAAAAGAGATGGGAGAGTATTTGACCAGTATGGAGTTTTTGGAGAAAGCCGGCGGGGTGTGTCTGCTTGCTGCAGCTGCAGCCTTTCTGATCGCCCTGGTCATGTTCTTTATGTTTGATATCAGGACGATCTTCCTGATCAGGACCGGTCTTGCCAGGCAGGCGGTTCTTTTATCGGGAGCAAAAACAGAAATAAAAAAGGATGAAAAAAAGGATGATCGGAAAAAAACAGAAGTGCGCATAGTACGCAGGATCATTGTCACCGACACGGATGAGATCATCCCACTGCGGCACTGTGCAGAAAAAAACAACTGACTTCTATATGGACGGGAAAGACGTG
>ONXK01000141.1 GCA_900321785.1 uncultured Lachnospiraceae bacterium
CATGAGCAGATCATAGCAGCTGCTCAGAGCCAGTGCAGGTGAGGAAAAGAAGACGGGGCTGAGGGCATCGAGTTTCTCCTGATATGGGCTGACTTCCGCGGGCTCTTCCTTGACCAGACGGTAGCTGAGCTTCTCCAGAAAGGGTACCATGGGCAGGATGAGCAGAGCACAGACCAGGTTGAATACCGTGTTGGTGTTTGCAATGAGACTGGAGTTGACTACCTTGTCCCAGATGCCGTCCAGAAGATGCGCGTAATGCGCGATTGCTACACCAATGAGAACATAGGCGGATTTGATCAGGTTGTAGGCAATGTTGATAAAGCCGACCCGGCGCGAATCAGGGCTGGCGCCGATGGAACATACGATCGCGGTGGTCACGCAGTCGCCCAGATAAACACCGACGATGATAGGGTAGACGCCGTGCCAGATCAGGAGACCGCGACTGCGGTACCGGCTGCATAACCCGCAAGAGGGTTCTCGCCGATGCCGGTGAAGAGATCTTTGATCATCTGGGACTCGGACAGAGCGCTCACCGCGGAGGTCATATTCAGAAGACCTGAAAACAGGATACCGAATCCGATGGCGATGTTGCCGATCTGTTTGGCGTTGCGGACACGGTTTTCCATTCCCATGATCATCACGATACCGATGATCAGAGCGATGGGTGCCAGCGAAGAGGGCTGGAAGATCTGGAGCCAGGAACCGCCGGCATCCATATCCAGCAGACGGATGATCTGGCCGGTGACGGTGGTACCGACGTTGGCGCCGATGATGATGCCCAGCGACTGGCGAAGGGTCAGAAGACCGGCACCTACCAGACCGGACGTAATGACGATGGTTGCTGTGGAGGACTGAATGATCGCAGTGACCGCCACACCCAAAAGGAAGGCCTTGAAGGTGTTGTTCGTGACCCTTTCCATGATCTGTTTGAGTGTACCTGAGGAACTCTGTTTGAGTCCGTCACCCATCAGGCGCATGCCGTACAGGAACATGGCAAGTCCGCCCAGCAGTGTCAAACCACTAAAAAAATTCATTTTTTCTCCTTTATTCTCAGCCCCGGATCCGGTTCTGACCGGAACAGGCTGTATATAATATGTGTGATTTTCTTAAAAACTGTTTCATTTTATATTTTTCTTTTAGTCGAAACAAAGAAAACCATCTTTAAACATACTTCAATCCTATTTCATCGTCAATTATAAATTGACAAGGTATACAATTTTTACATAAAAATAATGTAAGATAATTTAAGGATGATGCAGGGATGTGAAAGTTTCCTGAGGTATGATACAATGAGTAACGGCAAATCCGGTTTTTAGTGTGCGGATGCCGACAGCATCAAAGACTCCGGGAGGACATAGCTATGGCAGCAAAAAATGATATTGATATTACGATCGGCGGCAAGACCTATACGCTGAGCGGTGTAGAGAGCGAGGCTTATCTTCGTGAGGTCGCTGCATATTTAAATGAAAAACTGAAGGGATTTTCCGATGATGCATCCTATTGGAGACTGCCGAATGATATGCGCAGCATCATGCTGCAGCTCAACCTGGCGGACGATTATTTCAAGGAGCGCAGCCGGGTAGAGGAGCTGGAGGCCCAGGTGCAGGAACTTACATCCCACCGCGACCGCGCGCTGCAGGAACTGGATGTCATGCAGGGCGAGGCCAGGGAAGCGGCGTCCCGGATCAGCACACTGGAATCGGACGCGGCAGGACTGCGGGATCAGGCTCAGCGGGCGGCAGCGGCCGAAAATACGGCGGCAAAGCGTTTCGGAGCCGAGAAGAGCCGTGCGGAAAAGCTCACCGAAGAGATGGAGGCACTCCGCAAGAGCAAGGCTGAGTCAGACAAGGCGGTCGAACGGTTCCGCAAAGAACTGGCACAGACAAAAGACAACCTGCAGGGGCAGCTTGCAAATACCAGGAAAGAACTTACCGGACAGCTCCAGGCCGCCCAGGCGGAGTCTGCTGCCAGACAGAAAGCACTCGACAAGGCTCAGGCAGAGAACAAGACGCTCAGTGCGCAGCTGAACAGCGCCCGCCAGAGCGAAGACCAGACCAAAAAGAAGCTGGCAGCTTTTGAGAAGGACTTTAATGACAAGCTCGCCGCAGGCACACAGGAGTATCGCAAAAAGGCTCAGAAGGCCCGCGAAGAACTTGAGAAGACACGGGAGGAACTGGCAGAGCTGCAGGAACAGGAAAACACCCGTCTTCAGGCGGCAGCCCGCGTCCGCAGTACCATGCAGGAACTTGTCCAGCAGTACGGCCGTTTCGGCCAGTCCCTGGAGGAAGCCGCCTCGCAGCTCAGGACTCTGGAAGAATAAGATGAGGCGCGGGGCTCAAGCAGCAATTTACCCATTTGTAGGGCAACTCATAAAATATAAAGATTTGAAATCATAAAAACACAAAATCACAAAATCACAAAACCTCCTGCATGAAGCCTGTATATCGCTTCATGCAGGAGGTCTTTGTCAAATTGGCAGAGGGGAAACAGGGATGTTCCTGTGTCTCCTTCCGGATCAGCCGGGTTGAATCGATAGAGTTGAATCAGTCCTTTTGAATCAGCCGGGTTGAATCAGCCCGGTTGGATCAGTCGAGTTTCATGTCGCCGTCTTTGATGAGTCCTGCCCTGCGGAAGGGAATGGCGATGAGGGGAGTGAGGACTGCAGGAAGGACGAAGCAGATCAGGATCAGGCCGATCCAGTCGCCTGCCGTAATGGCAGCCTTGGTGCCGGCTGCGACATCATTGATCCATCCGGTGTAGACACCGATCTGTCCGACAAGTCCGCAGGTACCCATGCCGGAGGCAACAGGTGCGCCGTTCATCTGCATTTTGAAGATGCAGGTTGCGATCGGTCCTGTAATAGCAGAGGTGATGATCGGAGGAAGCCAGATCATGGGATTGCGGACGATATTTCCCATCTGCAGCATGGAGGTGCCGATGCCCTGGGAAACAAGTCCGCCCCATTTATTCTCCTTAAAGGACATAAATGCGAAACCGATCATCTGTGCGCAGCAGCCTGCGACGGCGGCGCCGCCGGCAAGGCCGGTGAGGCCGAGAGCCGCGCAGATGGCAGCAGAGGAAATGGGAAGTGTAAGGGCGATTCCGACAATGACGGAAACCAGGATGCCCATGAGGAAGGGCTGCTGATTGGTAGCCCACATGATCAGGGCGCCGACGCTGGAGGCGGCTGCTCCGATGGCGGGTGCGATCAGGGCTGCCAGACCCACACCGGAGAGGATGGTCACCAGGGGTGTGACCAGGATATCTACCTTTGTCTCCTTGGAGACGATCTTGCCCAGCTCAGACGCGATGATGGCGATGATCAGAACGGCCAGGGGACCGCCGGCTCCGCCCAGCTCGTTGGCGGCTTTACCTACAGTGACCAGGGAGAAGAGCACAAGCGGAGGAGCCTGCAGTGCATAGCCGATCGCTACAGCCATGGCTGCGCCGCTCATGGAGGAGGCGTAGGCACCTACGTCGACCAGTGCCTGGATGCCCAGCTGTGTGCCCAGTGTATTCAGGATCGTTCCAATCAGGAGCGACGCGAAGAGACCTTGTGCCATTGCACCGAGCGCGTCGATTCCGTAACGCCTCGCAGAAATCTCAACGTTCTTGCGGGCGAGGAAGCCCTGTTTTTCGTTAGCCATTTTTTTGATTCCTTTTCCTTTCAATGAACTTTTTGAATGACCTGTCAATCGAATGTCTGTGTGTCATGGCTGTCAATATCTGACAGGGTGCCAAAACAGCTGTCTTGTCAGGTGCTGTGCCGATGTCAATAATATGGAAAGCCTACTTGTTTGTCAAGCAGTTGTTTTTAAATATATTGTGTTTTTTTATGTGCCTGTTACGGCTTTTCGTTGGCTGATCTTTGGTGCTTTATTTAGAATTAAAAGCTATTGTAACAATCTGGATTCCACTGTGCGTGAGGCTCTTTTGCCGTATGTATACTGACCGGTACCTGTTTTTATGATAGAATTTCAGGGTCAGGCATTGAAAAGAAGACGGTAAAATTGTACACTCGAGTATGGCTGTCTGCCTGTCGGACAGACATCGATGAATTTGCGTTTGCCCTGTATTTGAATAAAACAGGACCTGCGAGAGAGGCGGTTCCCAAAGGGGGCTGCAATATGAGGAGGATAGATGGTTAAGGTGAAAACATGGCTTCGGCGCGCTGCGATCCTGGCTGCGATGGTGCTTCGGCTGGACAGCGGACTGAAGCTCATCCAGGAGGACAATCTGTGTCCCCGATATTATGATTATCCCAAGGATACCTTTGATGTGACATTCCTGGGATCTTCTTTTGGCATGTATGCGATCTATCCCATGGAACTCTACCGGGATTTCGGGATCGCTTCCTATAATCTGTGCACGGGAAATCAGTCCATCGAGGCCTCCTATTATCTGGCCAAGGAATCAATTGAAAAGGACCATCCCTCGCTGATCGTGATGGACTGCAATATGGCCTGGATCGGTCAGGAGACCATGCAGGCAGAGTACATCCACTATATCACGGATACAATGCCCTATCTGTCCGGGAACCGGCTGGAAATAATCCGCAGTCTTTCCGAAGAGGGAGAGGATCAGCTGCCGCTCCTGTTTCCCCTGGTTGCCTATCACAGCAGGTGGCAGGAACTCACCTATGAAGATTTCCTTCCCCAGGCAAAGGAACTGGTCTATGGCTGCAAGGTGCAGGGCAGGGTAGAGGTAGCAAAACCCTTTAAGGAGCCAAAGAAAGTGGAGGGTCTGACTCTGCCGGATGTATCTCTCAATTATCTGAATAAGATCGTTGAGCTGTGCAAAGAAAATGACACGGAGCTTCTCCTTATGAATATACCTGTTCTGGGCAAGAACAAGTTCTTTGATCAGGCCGGCTATAACACACGCTGGACTGCCGCGCAGGAGGTTAAAAAGTTTGCCGAACAGAACGATGTCCCCTACCTGGACTATTTCGGAAAATGGGAGGAGATGGGCTTCAAGATCGAGAATGAAGCGATGGACGGTGAGCACTTCAACCGCTGGGGCGCTGGGCGTTTTACGAAAATACTCGGCAATTATATGAAGGAGCACTATGATCTGCCCGACAGAAGAGGATCCGGCGGGGCCTACGCTGTCATCGACAGGGATGCAGAAAACTATCCGGTCAACCGGATGCGCGATTCTCTGCGCAGGTCGCTCTTTCTCAGAGACTATGCTGCGACACTCAAAAGCGATGTCGCAGGAGCCGAGGGGGAACCGGTTGAGGACGCCCTGGTCCTGGTATCGCTCCACGGTCTGGTCGATGACAAGATCCTTACGGAGGACCAGGCAAAGCTTCTGCAGGAATGCGGTTTCAGGCAGGACCTCAGCAAAATGACGACCCATTCCTGGCTGGCCGTGGTCGACGGCGGCAAAGTTGTGTATGAGACGGTTCCCGGCAGCGAGGATTCCATGGATTCCTATGAGGGGACGATCGGAAAGCTTGACTTTACTGTGACCAGCGGCAGGATCGAAGAGGAGACCGGAAGAATTCGGAGCGACGCTACGATCACAGTCAACGGACTGGAATATACGATGAATGAACGGGGACTTCACTTTGCAGTGTTTGAGAAGTCGACCGGGAAACTGATGGATCAGTGCTGGCTCAACATTTTCAGTGAAGATCTGAATTGTACGCACGACTATCATTGACGGCAACGGGAGGTTTGCATGGCATTTTTTTCATGGCAGTTTGTTCTGTTTCTGGCAGTATCACTCGCTGTCTACTATATCGTGCCCGTCAGGTTTCAGTGGATCGTTCTGCTGGTCTCCAGCGCCTGGTATTATGTCGTCGGAGGCGGTCTGAAGGCCTGCATCTATGTACTGGTCACGGTCGTGACGACATATGCGGGTGCTGTCCTGATGGACAATATGCAGAGAAAGGTGGACGAAAAGCTCAAGGCAAAGGGAGAAAACGCGCCGAAGCTTTCCCGTGAGGAGAAAAAACAGCTCAAGGCAGCCGGACAGAAGAAAAAGAAACGGGTCCTGGTGCTGGTACTTCTGATCAATTTCGGGATCCTGATCGTCCTCAAGTACGGCAATTTCATTACCACCAATATGAACGGCCTCTTTGAGGATCTACATCTTTCGGGTCGTCTGCCGGAGGTGAGTTTTCTGATTCCTCTGGGACTTTCCTTTTATACATTCCAGACTATGGGCTATCTGATCGATGTCTATCGCGGAAAATACGGCGCCGAGCGCAATCCGGCGCACATGGCCCTGTTTACCACCTATTTTCCGTCTGTCCTGCAGGGACCGATCAACCGCTTCGACGATTTAGGCACACAGCTCTTTGAGCCGCACACATTTGATGATCTGCAGTTCAGAGAAGGCCTGCTGCGCATGCTCTGGGGTCTTTTCAAGAAGATGGTCATTGCAGAGCGCGCTATTATCATTGTCAATGAGATATTCGGCAACTTTGAGACCAGCCGCTATGCCGGATTCACTATGGTGGTAGGCATCCTTCTCTACGGTGTACAGCTCTATGCAGACTTCGCGGGCGGCATGGATATCATCTTCGGTGCCTCACAGATGTTCGGCATTCAATTGAAGGAAAACTTCCGCCAGCCTTATATGGCAAGGAGTATATCCGAGTTCTGGCAGAGATGGCATATCTCGTTGGGCAACTGGATGAAGGACTATGTCTTTTACCCCATCGCTCTCTCCAAGCCCTTTGCCAAAATGCAGAAGACTCTGAAAAAGAATGTGAATCCCTATTTCGGAAAAGTATTTCCGGCATTTTTGGCGTCCTTTATGGTCTTTGTCCTGGTCGGTATCTGGCATGGAGCAAACTGGAAGTTTGTCTATTACGGTCTGTATCAGGCGACCTTTGTTTCCACCGAGACTCTCTTTGAAAAACCCTATGCGGATATGCGCCGCTTTTTCCGCATCAGGGAAGAGGCCGTTGGCTGGAAGCTTTTCCAGATGATCCGGACCCTGACCATTTTGTCTATCGGTCGTTATGTGGATGTGGTGCCGGATATGGCTCATGTGATCCGTGCCCTCAAGGCCACTTTCTCCACCTTTAATCCCTGGATCTTCTTTGACGGAAGTCTCTATGAAATGGGAGTGGATGAGAGAAACTTTCATTTGATGATTCTGACCATTCTGCTGATGGCTGTTGTGGATGTGATCAACGAGCGCGGGCAGACCGTCCGCGGTGTGATCGCCAGGCAGCAATTCCCTCTGCGCTGGATCGTCTATCTGGCTGCCGTCGCGGCAGTGGCAGTGTTCGGTATGTATGGGCCGGGCTTTAATATGTCGTCCTTTATTTACGCACAGTTCTGATCAATCGCCTGGCTTCACGCAATGTGGGGCCGGGCTGTTGTTATTCTTTATCGTGCAAGACTTGCGAACGGGTTTTGCGCTAAGGCAGGGAGGCTGTACTATGAGAAATATTCTGCAATATCTGGAAAAGACTGCTGCAAGGCTGCCTGATAAGACTGCCTTTGTCTGTGAAGAGGACAGGATCACCTTTTCGGAGCTTCGCAGGAAGGCTGCTCTGTATGGAATGCGGATCGCACGGGATGCGGGCTTTGAGAAGCGCCGCCCGGTCTGCGTGATCGGGGAGAGGGATATCAATGCCCTGATCTGTATGCTGGCATGCGTTTACAGCGGCAATTTCTATGTCCTCGTGGACGCCGGGCTCCCCAGGGCACGTATTGAAAAGATGCTGGAAGTGGTGGATTTTATCGGCGCGGTCAGCTGCAGCGGCCAGACCTATGAAAACGGCAGGCTCCTGTTCTCGGATGTCTATGAGGAACCTTCTGAGGATATCTGCACGCAGCTGGAACTGGACCGCTTTGTACAGGAACAGATAGATGCTGCCTGTTCCTTCGATCCCCTCTACGGCATTTTTACATCCGGTACGACCGGAGACCCCAAGCTTGTCGTTAAGAGCCACTCGGCTATGATGGGCTTCATCGACGTATTCACGGAAATGTTCGGATTTGAAGAGACGGACATTCTGGGAAATCAGTTTCCCTTTTATTTTGACGCGTCCACTAAAGATCTCTTCTGCTGCCTCAAGTGCGGACTGACGGTCCATATCATTCCCAAGAAGTTTTTCTCCTTCCCTCAGTTTCTGATCCGGTATCTGATCGAAGAGAAGATCACAAAGATCATCTGGGTGCCGTCCGCCCTGTCTCTTGTGGCCAATACAGACAGCCTGCGCAGCTTCGGCGTCCCCGAAACTCTGCGAAAGGTATTTTTCGTTGGAGAGCAGATGCCCGTCAAGCAGCTCAATTACTGGAAAAAACTCATGCCTGAGACGGAATTTATCAATATTTACGGTGCAACTGAAACTGCAGGCAACTTTTTATACTATATTTATGATAAAATATTATTGGACGAACAGCGTCTTCCTACAGGAAAGCCTTTTCCTGACACGAAGGTCTTCCTGCTCAAGGAGGATGGGACCATGGTGCAGAAGCCTGGCGAGATGGGAGAGATATGCGTAGTCAGCGATACCCTGTCTCTGGGCTATTACGGGCAGCCGGAAATGACTGCTGAAGTCTTTGTGCAGAATCCGGCCGCAGCATACCGGGAGATCATGTACAAGACCGGCGACCTTGCCGTCTATGATGAGGACGGCAACATTGTATGGGCATCCAGAAAGGACTTCCAGATCAAGCATATGGGCTACAGGATCGAGCTGAGTGAGATCGAGATCATTCTGGGCGCGGTTCCGCAGATCGGGGAGTGCTGCTGTATATATGATGAGGAAAAGAAAAAGATCCTTTTCTACTATCAGGCAGAAGAGGATCTGAAAAAAGTGATCGGGAAGCAGGTGCGCGAAAAGCTGCCCAAGTACATGTTCCCGTCCAAATATATCCGTCTGGATGCCATGCCGCACAATGCCAACGGCAAGATCGACAGGAAAAAACTGGCGGAGCAGACCGTATAAGAGATTCCGGTCTCAGCATGACCGGACCATCAGTAATGCAAGATCATAATAGACAGGAGGTCACGACAACAAGTGGAAGAAAACAGAGAAGAATTGATGGAGATCCTGGAAGAGACCAGACCCGAGATTGATTTTGAGACTGAGACAAAGCTGATTGATGATCAGCTTCTTGATTCCTTTGACATTATTTCCATCGTCAGCGAGATCAATGATACATTTGACATCAGCATCAATGTCAACGACCTTCTGCCGGAAAA
>ONXK01000097.1:0-7897 GCA_900321785.1 uncultured Lachnospiraceae bacterium
ACCATTATTCATCCTTTCGAGGTCACATTCCTGCACAAAATCTGTATTTTGTCCTGATATTTTTGTAACAATCCCACAATTCTGATTATTCGCTGCAAGTCACACCCCTGCCGGGGTGTGACCGGAAGCGATCATTTTGGTCTTCCGCCGCACTGTTGTCCGAACATGGAAAAACGCCTGCACAGCAGACTGCGCAGGCGTTTCAGATCATTCTATTCAGGACAGGCTCTCCCCGGACTGCGGGGCAGCCCCATTCTTTGTATTAAACCTCTTTATTCTTCGGCGCGCAAGACTCGCGAACAAGTCTTGCACTCAGTGGGGGAAGGCCCCCGCTTCTATTCCCGGATTTCCGCATTCAGCTGGTCTTCACAGCGGATTTCTGTGCTGCAGCCTCTTTTTTGGCCTTTCGGAGAATGCCTGTCGTAGCCATGATCAGGCCGTCAAAGATGATATACATGGCAGGCATGAGCAAAATAACAGACGCCATACTGATCAGAGCACCTCTTGCGAGAAGTGTACAGATGGAGCCGATCATATCGACGCGGGAATAGACAGAGACGCCGAATGTTGCCACAAAGAAGCTCGCACCGCTCGTAATGATCGACAGGATGCAGCTTGAGTGGGCAATCGAGACCGCCTCCATTTTGGTCTTTCCCGCCGCGCGTTCCGTCACGTACTTGCTGGTCATCAGGATCGCGTAGTCTACTGTAGCGCCCAGCTGGATGGTACCGATGACGATACTGGCGACGAAGGGCAGGCTGACATGCTGGAAATAGGGAACTGCCATGTTGACATTGATCGCGAACTCAATGACCAGTACCAGCAGGACCGGCAGCGATATCGATTTGAAAACAAGCATGATGATGACAAAAATCGCTGCTACTGACAGGAAATTGACGTGCTGCAGGTCTACATTTGTAGTATCCTCCAGATCCTTCATCATGGGCGCTTCACCGATGACCAGAGCACCGGGATCCTTTCCCTTTACGATTTTGTCGATCTCGGCGATCTGGGCATTGACCTCAGCTGTCGCAGGTTCATATTCTGAAACGACAAGTCCCATCTCATGCTTATCACTCTCCAGCACTTTCGTGATTTTTTCGGGAAGCATCTCTCTGGGGAAAAGAGGGCCTAAAAGAGAGGGTATGCTCAATGTGGATTTTACGCCATCCACCTCTTCTATCTCCTCCATCATTGCCCGCTTGGTCCCGTTGTCAACATCTTTATCCAGCAGAATGACATGGGTCGAGTTCATGTGGAAGGTTTCCAGAAGTTTATCATTCGCAACATTACTGAGGATATCATCAGGCAGAGACTGCGCAATATTGTAGTAGACACTGACATGATTGTTGCCATACAGGGCAGGTCCCAGCATAAGCAGGAAAATAATGGTCCATGTCCTGTAGTGGCGAATGACAAAAGCGCTGACCTTGTCAAGGCTCGGAATGATCCGCTTATGGGAAGTCTTATCGATCAGTTTGTCAAAGACCAGGATCATGGACGGCAGGATCGTGACGCAGCACAATACACCGATGATGACACCCTTGGACATGACGATTCCGATATCACGACCCAGAGCAAATGTCATTACGCACAGGGCAAGAAAGCCCGCGACGGTTGTGACGGAACTGCCGACGATCGAGAGGAAAGTCTCGTGGATCGCCTCACCCATGGCTTTATTGCGGTTATCAGGGTACTTCTTCTTACTCTGTTCATAGCTTTCCAGCAGGAAAATCGAATAGTCTGTCGTGACAGCAAGCTGCAGAACCGCAGCCAGCGCCTGTGTGACATAGGAAATAGATCCCAGGAAGAAATTGCTTCCCAGGTTATAGATGATGGAAATACCGATTCCGAGCAGGAAAAAGACAGGTACGATATAGGACTCTGTCGTCAGCAGCAGGACGACAAAGCTCAGGCATGCAGCGATCACCACATAAACCGGCAGTTCCTGCATACAGAGATCCTTGATGTCTGTTACGATACCTGTCATACCTGCGATAAAGCAGCGCTCATCGGCAACTTTGCGCATCTGTGTAAGGGCACCCATGGACTCATCGGATGATGTCGTGTCGTCAAAGAACACCACCATCAGCTGCGCGTCTCCGTTAAAAAACTTCTTTCTCAGATTGTCCGGCAGAAGTTCTGTCGGTACACTGATATCCACAGCCTTTCCGTACCAGAGAACATTTTTTACATGGTCGATCTGGTCGAATTCATCCGCCAGCTTCTGGACCTCCTTCATCGGCATGCCTTCAACGACACACATGGCAAAAGCACCCGAGCCGAATTCATCCACCATGATGTCCTGTCCGGCTACTGTCTCCAGAGTATCGGGCAGGTAGCTCAGAAGGTCGTAATTAACACGCGTCTTGAAAAAGCCGATCACAGAAGGAATCAGCAAAAGCGCGCCGATCAGCAAAATCAGTACCCTGCATTTCGCAATCCATTCACCAAGTTTCAATTTTTTTCACTTCCTTTGTACTTAGTATCGCAAAAGGCATAGTCCGGCCTTTCGCAACACATGTACTATAGCAAACACTGAAAACTGATGGAATAAACAATTTCCGCTGTTTGTCTACCTGAAGAAAACATCTGACCGCCAATATTTGCACGGGTACCCGGGTCAGATGTCGTC
Organism: uncultured Lachnospiraceae bacterium; assembly: GCA_900321785.1. GTDB lineage: Bacteria > Bacillota > Clostridia > Lachnospirales > Lachnospiraceae > CAG-791. The sequence goes on from ONXK01000097.1 coordinate 2,636, forward strand.
GCTGAGCACCATGCGGACCGCGCCGTACATTCCGGCGTCATTTCCCAGAACCGCAAGTTTGAACTCGGTATCGCGGCAGGCATGGAAAGCCGCAGGACGATAGTACTTTTCGATCACGTCAATCAGGATCTGGCCGGCCTTGGAGACTCCGCCGCCGATCACGATGACTTCGGGATCTACGATCGCGGTGATATGGGCGATCGCTTTGCCGAGCATCTCACCGAGGTCGTCTACAAGCCCGAGCGCGACCTCATCCCCTGCCTTCGCAGCATCAAAAATATCCTTGCTGGTGATCTCGGAAAGACTGCGCAATGTGGATTCTTTTTTGCTCTGCGCAAGGAATCTCCGGGACATGCGGACAATGCCTGTCGCCGATGCATACTGCTCAAGGCATCCTTTCTTGCCGCAGCCGCAGACATCCGTCTCATCATCGCGCATCTGCATATGTCCGATCTCACCGGCTGCCCCGCCGCTTCCCGCGAGAATCTTTCCGCCGATAATGATACCGCCGCCGACACCTGTGCCGAGAGTCACCATGACGACATTCTGGTGCCCCTTACCGCCGCCGAGCCACTGTTCGCCAAGGGCTGCCACATTGGCGTCATTGCCTGCCTCAACATAAATGCCTCCCATAAGATCGGAAAGCTTTTCCGCGACATTGAAAACGCCCCAGCCCAGGTTGACACAGCCGTTGACCACACCCTTATCCAGGACAGGTCCGGGAACGCCGACACCGATTCCTTCGACATCCGCCAGACTGACATTGTGTTCCGCCAGCTTTGCCTTGATCGAATCCGCGATATCCGGCAGGATCATGGAGCCATTGTCTTCCTTTCTCGTGGGGATTTCCCATTTGTCCACAAATGTACCGTCCGAGTTAAAAAAACCGCACTTGACAGTAGTGCCGCCGATGTCAATTCCAAATGCATAAGGCTTCATTTCAACTGCTCCTTTCAGATCTTTTTTTATTTTTACTTTACCATGCATACCGTTTTTGTGCAATCTGCAGTCTGCGCCCCTGTCTCCAGTCTGCGGTCTGTGCTTCTGCACTGTCTACGGTCTCAGCCTCTGCCCTGCAGCGGCAGCGAAGCGGTATTAAGGGCCGGTTTGCATCCGGCGCCAAAAAACTGCCCTGCGAATGCAGGATACCGGCTTGCATCCGGGACAAAAAAACCTGTCCTGCAAATGCAGGACAGGTAGTGTTTTCAAAATAATTTCTAAAAGCGGTCAGACCGCAGGTTCTTATGCGTTTGCCTTTGCGATCTCTGCAAGAGAAGCGAAACCGGCTGCATCATTGACTGCAAGCTCAGCAAGCATTTTGCGGTTGATATCAACACCGGCAACCTTAAGGCCGTGCATCATCTGGCTGTAGGAGATTCCGTTGATCCTTGCAGCTGCGTTGATACGGGTGATCCACAGTCTGCGCATATCTCTCTTGCGCTGCTTGCGGCCTGCAAATGCGGAAGCCATAGCACGCATAACGGACTGCTTGGCAATCCTGTACTGTTTGGAGCGGGCGCCTCTGTAGCCCTTTGCAAGCTTTAATACTCTTTTATGTTTTTTCTTCGCGTTGATCGCGCCTTTGATCCTTGCCATTTTTATTACCTCACATTTTTTCCTTGAAATTCTGTGTCAATGCCGCCCTGTCCCTTGTGTCAGACCCCGGGGTCCTGTGCACGGACTTCTGCCGGGCAGCGCTTCTCAGGTCCTGCCTGTCAATAAATCTCTGTCCTGATGAATCAGAGATAAGGCATAACCTTCTTCATGTTCTTGACGTTGGTCTCGTCAAGAATCGTGGACTGACGCAGATCTCTCTTCCTCTTGGTGGACTTCTTGGTCAGGATGTGGCGCTTATAAGCTTTGAACCTCTTGATCTTGCCGGTGCCGGTCACTTTGAAACGCTTAGCAGCGGCTCTTTTGGTCTTCATCTTAGGCATTTGGTTTTCCTCCTTGTCATTGCGCACATTGTCAGGCGCAGTTTCCTGCTCTCTCCATGAAAAAAAATGCATGGAGTCACTGATCAGTGCGTTTTCCTTCGTGTCTGTGCAGTCCCGCGCCAGAATATGCGAGCGGGACACGGCACCGGTTCTGCGCATTTCCTTCCCGTAGGCGTGACACAGATGGTACTGTCCGCAGTCCGGGTCTGCAACTGCTCCGGCCGGAGCCTGTATCTTAACTGTTCTTCCAAAACGGAGAATCGCTTTACGTGCAGCCATCATGCCGCACATTCATAAATCATCCCGCGGTTCAGCGCTTTTCAGCTAAAAACATGGTCATGGAACGTCCTTCAACGCGGGGTGCCTTCTCGACAACCGCACAGTCCGTCAGCTGATTGGCAAAATCAGAAAGAATATGTGCGCTGGAACTCATATGCGCCATCTCACGGCCGCGGAAACGAAGTGTGATCTTGACTCTGTTTCCCTTGGTGAGGAACTTTCTGGCAGCGTTGACCTTGGTCGTAAGGTCATTTGTATCGATATTGGGAGAAAGCCTGATCTCCTTGATCTCTACGATGTGCTGCTTGCGCTTGGCATCCTTCTCTTTACGCGTCTTCTCGTATTTATATTTTCCGTAGTCGATAATTTTGCATACGGGAGGTTTCGCATTCGGGGAAATCTTGACCAGGTCAAGGCCTGCTTCCTCCGCGAGCTTCAGCGCATCTCTGGAAGACATGATTCCCAGCTGCTCGCCTTCAGCAGAAATGACTCGCACTTCTCTGTCTCGAATCCTCTCATTAATGAACAAATCGTCTCTGTCCCTGTCTCTATTATTTACTTTCATAGCCTCCTCGCGCCCTGGCGCAAAAAAAACAGTGGTGCAAAGCCCACTGTCTCACGCATGCCTGTTCCTTCCCCGGTCTATGCGCAGCGTACGGAATCCATGATTTCATGGCCGCCGCACAATGCTTTTCGGGAATGAACCGGATATGAACACCAGAAGCCTTCGCCGCTGGGTGAGAGTGATGCTCTGCTTGATTGTATGCAAGTGTCTCCCGACACAAGTGGTATAGTAACATTGCAGCGGATAATTGTCAACCGCCATATTTTATTTTTTCGGCCGCTTATTTTATTTTTTCGGCCGCTTTATTTGATTTTTTCAGGCCGTATTTTTTTCAGGCTGTAATCCGTTTTTCCGGCCTTCTCAGACTGCGCTGTGTCTTTTTTTCAGAAATAAGGTCATTTTTATTTTTCCGTTTCATGACATGGCATCACGATCGGCCTTTGATGATTCATTGTCTGCCGAATGCCCCTCTGTATCCATCTGACGGGCCACAGCCTCCTCCATTCTTCTGCGCTCCTCCGGATCGGAATTGAGCAGGTTGACGCTGGCGAACGTCTTTTTATGAAACAGGACACCGGCACACCAGGTAACCACCCATATAAATATGGGGACAAAAATCGTCATCCCGAAGCAGAAATGCAGAAGCCGCGAGCTGTTCTCATTTCCCGCAACAGCCAGAATGAAAGTCACCACATACAGCCCGACCAGCAGCACCACCCCCGCCAGGGCAGCAATACGGCGGATCCTGTCGGCCGCAGTCCCGTTTTTCTTTTCATGCATATCGCTTTCCTTCATCTATGAATGAATAATGAAAACATCCTTCCCCCGGAAATACAGCTATGACCGAGGTAAGGCGGTTTGGTCATACTTGTGGCCATGGGCGAGTGTCCGCGCATCCGTCCGTGCAGGCACGTCCGTCTGTGCGGCCGCTTGGGCCATGTAACCGTTAAAGCCGATTGCTTCGCTGTTTCACAGCTCCCGCAATCGCCACCGCCTATTCGACAATCGCCCCGCTCAGCCTTCGCTTTCGCGTGGCTTTTTGTCTCATATTCGGTGGCCGACGCTTGATCGGCTTTAACGGTATATGATATCCTCCCTCTTGGGGCCGTTGGACACGATTGTGATCGGATAGCCGATCTCTTTTTCGATAAATTCGATGTAGCGGCGGCAGTTCTCCGGGAGATCCTCATATTTTTTGATCCCGCGGATGTCGCATTTCCAGCCGGGAAGCTTGACATAGACAGGTTTTGCCTTTGCCAGGAGCCTGGTCACAGGGAATTCCTTTGTCTGCACACCGTCGATCTCATAAGCGACACAGACAGGGATCTCATCGAGGTAGCCCAGCACATCGAGGACTGTGAAGGCGATATCTGTCGCGCCCTGCAGACGGCATCCGTAGCGGGAAGCGACACAGTCATACCATCCCATGCGGCGGGGTCTGCCGGTGGTGGCGCCGAATTCTCCCCCGTCACCGCCGCGTCTGCGGAGTTCATCCGCTTCCTCTCCGAAAATCTCGGAGACAAATTCGCCTGCGCCGACTGCGGAGGAGTAGGCCTTGTTGACTACGACGACCTGGCGGATCTCATAGGGAGCTATGCCCGCGCCAATCGCGCCGAAAGCTGCCAGTGTCGAGGAAGAAGTGACCATGGGATAAATACCGTGGTCGGGGTCCTTGAGGGTTCCCAGCTGTCCTTCCAGAAGGATCGTCTTGTCCTCCCGGACCGCCTTTTCCAGATATTCGCTGACATTGCCGACATAGGGCGCAACCATATCGCGGTAGCTGTGAATGGTCTGCAGAAGTTCCTGCCTGTCAATAGGGTCTGTGTGATAGAGGTGGGTCAGCAGAATGTCCTTCTGCACACAGATGCGCTCGATCTTCTCCATCAGTGCGTCGTCGTCCATGAACAGTTCATTGACCTGCCAGCCGACCTTAGCATATTTGTCGGAATAAAAGGGTGCGATTCCTGATTGTGTGGAGCCGAAAGATTTGCCGGCGAGACGCTCCTCTTCACACTTGTCAAAAAGGATGTGATAGGGCATGACCACCTGGCAGCGGTCGGAGATCATCAGCTGCGGAGCCGGCACGCCGCGCTCTTCGATGCTCCTGAGTTCATTCATCAGGATCGGTATATTGAGCGCAACACCGTTTCCGATCACATTCATGACCTTCTGATGAAAAACACCGGAAGGAAGCGTGTGCAGGGCAAATTTGCCGTAATCATTGACGATCGTATGTCCCGCATTCGCGCCGCCCTGGAAGCGGATCACAACATCTGCAGTATCCGCAAGAGTATCCGTGATCTTACCCTTGCCTTCATCTCCCCAGTTTGCACCAACTACTGCTTTTACCATAATTCTTTTTCCTCCATTGTAGAGCCAGAAGAAAGAGTAAAAAATCTTGTCGATACAAGATTTTTTACTCCGGATGTTTACGTCGAAACGCCGCAAACATCCGCGGATCCCATCGGAGAAACCGCCTCC
>ONXK01000097.1:7911-16525 GCA_900321785.1 uncultured Lachnospiraceae bacterium
TTACGTCGAAACGCCGCAAACATCCGCGGATCCCATCGGAGAAACCGCCTCCGCGGATTTCTCCTCGGGTGTCTCAGCGCAGGAGCGCTTCGACATGTTCTTATCCATCAGACGTTGATCTGCGCCTCGACGCCGAGGACGTCTTTGTTGGCCTCCAGGATCGGACGGATCACCTCATTGAGATAGCGCTCAACCTGATGAGGGGCGCATCCGATGTAACGGGCGGGCTCCATGGTCTTTTCCAGATCCTCCAGAGACATGCCAAAAGCGGGGTCTGCCGCAATGAGCTCCAGAAGATTGTTGTCCAGTCCCTCTTCCTTGACACGGCGTCCTGCCTGCATGGACAGCGTGCGGATGCGCTCGTGCAGTTCCTGACGGTCGCCGCCGGCTTTGACAGCATCCATCATGATGTTCTCAGTCGCCATAAAGGGCAGTTCGCTGCGAAGGCGCTTCTCGATGACCTTGGGATAAACCTTGAGGCCGTCCGTAACATTCAGGCAGAGGTCGAGGATGCCGTCCACTGCAAGGAAGCCTTCGGGAACGGAGATCCGCTTGTTGGCAGAATCGTCCAGTGTTCTCTCAAACCACTGGGTGCCTGCTGTAACGGCAGGATTGAGGACATCCGCCATGACATAACGGGCAAGTGAGCAGATCCGCTCACTGCGCATGGGATTGCGCTTGTAAGCCATTGCAGAAGAACCGATCTGGGTCTTTTCAAAGGGCTCCTCAACTTCCTTGAGGTGCTGCAGGATACGGATATCCGTCGCCATCTTCATGGCGGCAGAAGCCGTGATCGCCAGTGCATTCACGACGATGGTGTCCAGAAGCCGGGGATATGTCTGGCCTGAGACGGCGAAACATCTGTCAAATCCCATTTTTTCCGCGAGCATGGGATCCAGGCGGTCAACCTTCTCCAAATCTCCGTCGAAAAGTTCCAGGAAGGAGGCCTGCGTACCGGTCGTTCCCTTGCTGCCCAGAAGACGGAGCGAAGCGGCCGCATGCTCCACCTCTGCCAGGGCAAGCTCAAATTCCTGCATCCACAGGGTCGCACGCTTACCGACGGTGGTCGGCTGGGCGGGCTGGAAGTGGGTGAATCCCAGTGTGGGCATTGCCTTATATTCATCCGCGAAGGCAGCAAGCTTTGCCAGAACGTTGATCAGCTTTTTGCGGACCAGCTTAAGTGCCTCACGCATGATGATGATATCCGTATTATCGCCGACATAGCAGCTTGTCGCGCCCAGATGGATGATGCCCTTTGCCTTCGGGCACTGCAGACCATAGGCATAGACATGGCTCATGACATCATGACGGACCACTTTTTCACGCGCGCGGGCTTCTTCATAATTAATATCCTCCGCATGCGCTTTCAGTTCCGCGATCTGTTCGTCGGTGATCGGGATCCCGAGTTCCTGCTCGATCTCCGCCAGTGCGATCCATAATTTTCTCCAGGTCCTGAATTTCATGTCCTGTGAAAAAATAAACTGCATTTCTCTGCTTGCGTACCGCTCGGAAAGCGGGCTCGAATATCTGTCTGTCGCCATGAATTTCTCCTCTCAGGAATATGTCCGGGGCAGTTCCTCCGGAACAGTACAACCAGCTGTTTTCAGCTCAAAAAATACGCACAATAGGATACCCCAGCAAATCAGATTCGTCAACAAAAAACCGGAATGTTGACAAGTGCCTAAAAACCGGAATGTTGACAAGTGCCACAAAAAAACGGAATGCTGACAAGTGTCCTGAAGGTCGGTTGACGAACAGGGCCTGACGGGCAGGGTGTACGCAAAAACCGGGAATGCTGACGGGCGGGATAAAGCGGACATTGCTGCGCATTGTCCGGCTCTTATCTATCTGCCGCTTTTATATGGAGGCAGTCACCCGCTGACGGTAATCCTCCTGCATGCCCTTGAGGGTGTGGCCCAGCCTCGATGAAAATGCCTCCTCCTGTTTTTCGCGGCGGAGCTGGCGAAGCCTTCGCAGCTGCCTGCTTTCACTGCCGGATTTAAAGCGGCTCTCCGCTTTTGCCGCGCGCTGCTCCACCTGATAGGCACTCTCATAAAAAACAGGATTTTTCTCCAGAAAGCTCCTGTACTCGTCGCCGTCCAGACTCATATATAAGGAAGCGATATACCAGAAGGCATGCTCCGGAACCGGTGAAAGTTCGTAGGCTTCCCGGAAGCAGTCCGCTGCGCGCTCAAACATAAAGCTGTCCGCGTAGTGGAGTCCTTTCTCCCTCCAGATCTGCGCCCTCGTACCGCGTTCCATGTCGGGGAGCTTGTCAAGAAGTTCGGTGTAGGTGTTCTGTGCCTGCCGCATCTGTCCCCGGCCGGCCAGAGCCTGCGCACGGGAAAGGTCTTTGGAAATCGATTCCATTCCCCTTCCGGCTTCCATCCTGGCCAGTACCCTGGCTGTCTCACCTGCCGGCAGATATCCGCATTCCCGCAGAATCGCGCCGACAAATTCCTTAGGCGTATGATGTCCCCGCAGAAGTCCCTGCAGGATCCGGGCAAGTTCATGCATACCGCAGGATTCCGAAAGCCATTCCGCCAGAGCCGGGTCCATGATCTCTTCATCCATGAAATCCGCGCACTGGGCGAGTGAATAGCACAGTTCCTCGGCAGAATAAACATTCCGTTCTATTTTCCGTATTCTGTAGGGCGTCTCGGCAAGCCTGCCGGACACGATCAAAATCCTGGACATTTACTGCTCCTTTTTTATTCTTTATCGCGCAAGACTCGCGAGCAAGTATTGAATAATCCCTGCATATGTGGATCTCCGAATCACTGTCTGCTGCAGCGTCAGACTTCAAACACCTCCTGCCAGGAGCCTCCGCCCGAAGGGAAGATATCCCCGAAGCCGAGATCCGAGATCTGCACCCGCAGACGGTTGACTGCAGGCATGTTTACGACGACCCGCAGGCGGGTCGTCCGATCAGGCCGATCCGGCAGTCCGTTCAAATGCACAGTCAGCTGCCGCGGTTCTCCGCCGGTCACCGGCGTCTGCAGCAGACTGAACTCTTTTCCGTTTTCCAGGATAAAATCCTCTTCCACCTCTGCATTGTACCATTTCACACCGGCATCGAGCAGGACATGATACCCCTTCTGCTCACGGAGCAGCACCTCGATCCCGATATTGGAACGGAGCGCATCCCTGGCCAGAAAAATGCTGTCGGGGATCTCCGAAGGCTTGTCCACATGCAGGAGCGCGCTGTAAGCAGCGCCTTTGCTGAACAGATTCTCGCCCTGAAAGACTCTTCTGCCCCTGCACAAAAACGCAGCCGTCTCCTTCATCCAGCCGCCGTGAAATCCCTCTCCCGTCAGATATACCGCAGAAGCGTCGTTCTGCTGCAGGAATTCCTGCACGGCTTCGGTAAAAGCACGATCCCTTGCCTGCCCCGTGAGTGAAGGCTGGATGTTTCTCTAGAGCGTCGAAAAAGATACTTCACCGTCGTCCCCGTACTCACACAGCAGCATTCCGGCGCGCCTCTGTTCCGCGTCCTGCATCAGCATGTAGCTGAAAAATGACTCCTGGTGGCTCTCGCAGAACACCTGCTGTACACCGCAGTCCAGACGCGCGAAAGCCCGCAGCAGGACCTGCTCCGTCGAATAGTCCATCCCGGGTGCTGTGAATACCAGAGCAGCGATCTGTTCCGGTGCGATCTCGGGTTCCAGCATGGCAAGACATCTGCGGAGGAACAGGGCCAGAAGCGAACCTGCATTATACTCTTCTCCCTCGACCCGGACCGGCTTGTCGCTGCAAGCCTTCTGCAGAAGGGCCCGCAAGCCAGGCAGAAGACCCCTTCCTCTTGCACAGGGCGACAGGAATATCGTATTCCTCCTGCCCTCGCACAGCGGAAAAAGTCACCGGTTCCCGGGTGACTCCTCCGGTCGCGGCATTGACAAAACCGCGGCCGAATCGCGCACGCTTATTATATAAATATGAAATCTGGCAATATTCATCGAAAAAATCAATTCCCACCATGAATTTGCCTGCAGGTGATTTGGATATGATCATCCCTGTGACTGTGACCTCCTTAATAAAGGCAGACCGCCCTGCACTACCTGCGGAAAAGCTCGTTTTCCAGGTAACTCCTGCGGTAGTAGCCCGTCAGGAGCGACAGCGCCTCGTCATATTCCCGGAGCGCCGCCGCCCGGGTCGTCTCATTGATAAGACCAAAGCGTCCCGAACAGCTGTCCAGGATCCGGGCGTCCTGCCCGATTATGCCGCTCTGCACCACATGCCGGCCGGCGGCGTCATCTGTAATATAGTAATGCATCTGTTCCCCGTAGAATAAGAGGAATCCGGATACATAAAAATCTCTGTACATTTCTTTCATGGGACGGGCCTTGTAACTTCCCGCCTCACCCCGCCGTGAAGTCGTGTAGTGGAAAATAATATTCCGTCCCGAGCCGTCGTCAGGTTCCGACGGATGGTACTGGACCAGCGTCTCTTCCGCATAGAGGTCCAGCCGGTCATCACAGCCGGGGAACTGCCTGTAGAAGGGGAAAATAATGCCCTTGGACAAAAGCACGGAGAGACTTGCCTTTGCTGCCGCCAGCTCACGCCCCGAGATCTCTCCCTGCCGCATGGACAGCTCCTTCAAACATGCGATCCTGCAGATATCTGCGATCCCGTCCTTTTCGGAGGTCTGTCCGCTGCGGGACGGGGCCTGATCCGCCCCCTCCGCGGAGGTCTTACTGCCGTTTCCGCCATTTCCGGCGTCTGCGATGAGCCCCGCGATGAGGTCCGTCATCCGGTTCCCCATGGAAATGCCGTTTGAAAAGGCATAATCCGCAAACTGGGCGACAGCAGGCAGATATGCTTCCTCCAGCCTTCTGCCGGCAGTGACAATGATCTGCGAATGCTCTGATTGTACTGCCGAACTGTAGAGGACCTGGCGCATGATCCGCCGGTCCAGAGCCGTTGTGGATACTCCCGTAGCCGCGCAGGCCTTTCTGAGGAGCAGAAGTTCCGAAGACAATCCGGTGAAGGAGGCAGAAAGCCTTTCCAGAAGCCCTGTGTGACGATCGCCGCGTGAAAAGGCTTCCCATCCGGCTGCCGTAAGCGCGGACTGTGCTCCGCCCTCCCAGGGAAGTCCCATACTGATCCTTCCCAAAAGTCCGGCGCTGACGCCCTCCGTCCCGTAGGTGATGATCCAGCGGAGTGCCTTTTCATATTCCTCTGCGTCAGCAAGATAGGCCAGCAATCCGGCGCGCTCCTCATGACCGCCCTGGGCAGGATCCGCCTTGGAGAGGTAGAAGCGCAGATACTCCGGTTCTTCTTTATTTTCCGAAAGGCACATCAGCAGAAGCTGTGTGCGGGCGGCACCGGTGAGAAGTCCGCTGTCCAGAAGACCGCCCACCGCTTTGGCAAATCGCTCCGAGGCAGGCTCGTCTGTCTTTGGAGGGGACTGCAGCCCGACATCTTCCCTTGTGCCGAAACCGATCCACTGTGCCAGTTCATAGGGATCCTCCGGCACCTTGTCCGGACTCTCATCCGTCTGTTTTTCATCAAGGGCATAGGGCAGGCTTTTTGCGTAGCGGTTTCCCTCCTCATCCTCCAGAAAGATCGTATTGGCGTCGCCAAAGACCGAGAGGAAAGCGACACCGCCCCGCACAGGGCAGACCTGCTCCCCGCGGAAGCGGTCATAGACCAGGATCGCGCGTGCCGCACGGGAGGCCGTTGTACGCAGAACGGCATTTCGTCCTGCGGGAATGCGGTAAGAGGGGTCTTCCACAGGCATACTGCGATGCCAGTATTCTTCGAGCCCCGTCAGCGACACCCGGGCCTCCATGGCCCGCGTATACCATTTATGTGCCCGCAGAGAAATATCCTGTGCCCGGAGCAGCAAAATACATACTGCCCGAAGGATCTGAGCTTTCATCTGCGCGGCCAGATCTGCGGTATCCTCCGGAAACTCATCCATCTTCTGCCCGCTCTCATCCGGCTCCCGGTCTGTATTTATATCTCCCGTCCTTCCGGCACTGTCTTCCGCACTCTGCACTGCGGACGGACCGGATTTTGCGCGTGCTCCCATTCTCTCAGTCTCATCCCACATTTCATATGCGGAGCAGAGTGCGCGGAACAGGAGTCCGGAAAAAGTTTTCTTTTTTTCGGCCAGGGTGATCATCACCTCGGCGGCCCTGGACGTCAGGACCCGGTTGCGAGCGGCATACCAGAGTACATGCAGGCCGAAATCATCCCTTGCCCACCGCTCCTGTACCGAGCTTCCGGGCAGAAGGATCTGCGGATTATCCCGCACCATATCCCATGCTTCGGTCCATATGACCGGACTGTTGCAGCCGCTCTCAAACTGGTGGCGCAGGAAGTTCCACCGGGATGCGGTCCCGGGCGCATATTCCTCGGAAAGATCCAGAAGCATCCAGGCGGTACGCCAGTCGCCGGTCTGCCGGTAGACTCCGCGCAGGAAGCGGACCACGCGCCCCCGCAGCTGCGCATCTTCCAGCCGGCAGCGGGCATAGAGATACTGCCGGTAGCAGTAGGCAGCTTCCTGCTCCCCTGTAAACCGGGCGGTAAAGTTGCGGGCCTCATCGGATCCCGCATACCTGATCGCAATGCGTCCCAGTTCTCTCTGCGCCTCCGCATACTGGCCGCGCAGGATCAGCAGATGCACGCCGTACAGGCGGGGGATCAGATCGCGATGGCTGCGCAGAGCGATCTCGTCGATCAGTCGGTCCGCCTGCAGGAACCAGTTGTCCGGAAGTTCCTCTTCCAGACGAAAATCCACGTACAGACGCATCATCTGCAGCTGCAGCAGTTCCATTTCTTTTCCCTGTCTCCGGCGCATCTGCACTGTTGATCCGGGGCAGTGGACCTCGACTGTGACTGCCGCTTCATTGAAAGGGCCCTGCACGATGACACGGCCGAAATTCCGCCCGGCATGAAGCGCCGCGCGGTTGACCGGGATACGGACCGTCAGGATTCTTTCCTTTTTTCCATTCTCTGCCGCAGACTCTTTTGTATCTTCACGCACTTCCTCCACTCCGGAAGCCTGCGCTGAATCCTTATGCTGCAGATTGGCGTCCCCCTCCTGCATCCCGGTGGAAGGACTGCTCTGAGCGTCAGCCTCCCGCAGCGTCAGACGAGACGATTCAGCCGCCTGTTCCTCTGTGACGGACGCGGCAGCCATGGGGACTTCAAAGGAGGCAGTCGGAAGGAACCTCCCTTCCGCGCGGATCACAGGCCCGTTAAAGCCCTCACCCGTCTGCCGGATCTGCATGGGGATATAGACCAGGTCTTCTTCCTTCGCAGTATCCTCCTGCCGCAGGCCCGAACCTCCCATTCCGCTCCTGCGGACACGCTGTCTGTGCGCCTCCAGCGCACGCTCCGCCCGGCTGCCTGCCAGCCTTCCTTCTGTTCTGCCCGCTTTCACCCGCGTCTGCAGAAAGAGGCTCTTTTCAACAGGTTCAAAGATCGTCTTTTCCTTCCCGCATGCCGCGATCAGAAATTCCTCCACGTTCCGGAGGTTTCCTTCCTGCATGGAAAGGCCGCGGTAAAGTGTCCTGTCCTCCGCCTGCGTGAGAATCTCCTCAAATCTGCTGCTGTAAAAAAAGGCTGCTGCTCTGTCAAAATCCTTCTCCGCCATATGCAGAAAATCTTCTTTCGACCGGACCGGGCCGCCGCTCTCAGGGAGCTTTTCAGAAGTCTTCCCTTTCTCCGTCTGTCCGGACACGGCCGCAGCATCGCCTGTCCCCGCCCCGGCACCTGTCTTTGCCGCAACGCCTTTTTTCGCGGTGTGACCCGCCGCCCCCGCTGACATCCCTGATGCATTCTGCAGGGCGTTCTTTTTCCGCAGCAGTTCTCCCTTCTGAGAGATTTCCACCATGTAGGGGATGCTGTATTCACCATAAGGAGTGATCACACGAAAAGCGCCCTGGACGATCCTGCCAGGTGCAATCCCGCGGGCATCGAACTGCCAGCGGATATAGCCGGTGCCGTCCGCCGCAGGTGCAAACTGCTCCCGCACGCCGCGCATGCAGCGCTCAGACGGATACACATATCCCCGCGCGGGTTTCCCGGCCTTGTGGCGGACGCGGATCACTCCCTCCCTGCCGGTGTCTGTCTCCGTCTCAAATACCAGTTCGGCAGGTTCGAAATACAGTCCGGCATCCGGCACGTGGAAGGCGTCGCCCTGCATATTTTCCTTCGTGTAAAAATCTCTCATGGCAAAATTGAATCCCCTTTCCGGGAGTTAAAATCCGCAGGCACAGAAAAAAGATGCCGCACCCTGTTTTTGTCCAGAGCGCCGTATCTGTCCTTCTCACACTTTGCGTCCATGGTCTCGCGGCCGCAGACATTTATGACGAAAACTAATCGGCCATGGTCTCGCGGCCGCAGACATTTACGACGAAAACCAATTTAACTGTTACAGTCCATGCCCGTCTGTATTACGGACCGGTCATCGTGCTGTATACCCGAATCTTTCATCAAGGAATTTGAATCGGGCGTCCACCCACTTCTTCATTTCTTTCAGTGAGTCTTCAGCCTTTTTATCCTGGGGCCAGCGCTGCATTTCGCGCTCCAGCGCACCGCTGTATTTCAGTTCGGAAAAGGTTTCTTCAGCCACCCGTTTGACATCTTTCGGGGTGACGCCGTT
>ONXK01000144.1 GCA_900321785.1 uncultured Lachnospiraceae bacterium
GGCAATAAGCCGGGATGCCGATATCCATTTCATACATGCCTGCCGGGAAGCCCGATGGATGATCATCCATCGGGCTTCCCGGCTTTTTTGTGCTGAAGCGCTCCTGCGCTGAGACGCGCGAGGAGAAAGTCCGGAACGGATTTCTCCGATAGGATCACAGGGTGTTTACAGCCGCCCCGCGGCAAAAACATCCGGAGTGAAAAATCGGCGCATCAGCACGATTTTTAACTCTTTCTGCTGCGGCTGTTCTCCTGTTCCAGGAGCTTTCCGAGTTCATCCATGAATGTGCTGACGTCCTTAAATTCACGATAAACGGAAGCAAAACGGACATAAGCGACGGGATCCAAGCTGTGGACCCGTTTGATCACCAGTTCTCCAATCTCGGAGCTGGAGATCTCCTTTTCTTCCCGGTCAAAGATCTCCTTCTCGATTTCATCCACGACGCGCTTGATCTGATTGACGCTGACAGGCCTCTTGTGGCAGGCGCGCAGGATACCGCCTTCGATCTTCTGGCGGTCATAGGGCTCTCTGTTATTGTCCTTTTTGACCACAACCATAGGGATGGTCTCAATCTTTTCATAGGTCGTAAACCTGCGCTTGCAGCTGTCGCAGACCCTCCGTCTGCGGATGGAGTTGTTCTCCTCGACCGGTCTTGAATCGGATACTCTGGTGTCTTCACTTCCACAATACGGGCATCTCATATGCTTCCCCCATTCATCAACTCAAGAGACTGTGCACTTTCTCTGTCTCTTTCCTCCCTGCAGGTTACACGTTACCGTACACGCTCTCTCCAGGAGTCGCTACATGTTATTCTTTCCGACTGTGCCGGAGCGCTTCAGCGCGCGGGCAGCGTCAGTGGGATATGCGGTATTTCTCCGCTTCCCTTGCTGTGGCAGCTAGAAAGCGGATCACGTCGACAGGATACTGTCCCACGGCTGTCTCTCCTGTGACCATAACGCCGGATGCTCCATCCGCAACGGTATTGAAAATATCGTTCACCTCTGCTCTGGTGGGCACTGCGCGGTTTTCCATGCTGGCCAGCATCTGGGTCGCAACCATAAAATACCGGCCCGCAGCTCTGCATGCCGCGGAGATTTTCTTCTGGGCTGCGGGCAGCTGCCAGAGCTGCATGTCGTTGCCCAGGTCACCGCGGGCGATGCAGACGGCATCGCAGACAGGCAGGAGCGTTTCCAGGCGTTCCATGCCCTCCCGGTTTTCAATCTTGGCGACAAGCTGTAGATTTTCAGCCCCGTTTTCCCCAAGAGCCCGCTTTACCGTGATCAGGTCTTCGCGGTTTCTCACAAAAGGCTGCATAATGCCTGTCACACCAAAGTCCGCCGCGTCCCTGATGTTCATCAGGTCTGCGGCCGTCATGGTAGGCGGATGAATATCCGCGCCGACCACTTTGACGCTCTTTCTTCCCGAAAGCGTCCCGCCGCGCACGATCTGTGTCAGGGCGGCTCCTCCGGCTGTCTCCGTGACCTTCAAAAGAAGCCGGCCGTCATCCATCAGGACCTCCTCGCCGGGCGCAAGCGCCTGACAGACCACCTGTGGAACAGGGATGGCTGCGTCATACTTTGCACACAATGATCGTCTCTCATCTTCCGGCATCTGTTCATCGAACAGAACTGCTTTCTCGTTCTCATTCAGTATCAGGGGTGCAGGCAGGCGTCCGATGCGGAGCTCCGGTCCCTGCATATCGACTAACAGAAGAGGTTTTACTCCCGCCCTTCGTGCCGCCGAATGAAATATTTCCAGCTGCTGCGCGCTCTCACGCAGACTGATATGGGACAGATTAAGCCGGATCCCTGTCATACCGCTGCAGAACATCCTGGTAAGCACCTGTTCCGAAGAACAGGAAGGCCCCAGAGTCCCGTATATATCTATCATTTATTCCCTCCGGTTTCCTGCCGGCTGTTTTCCCCGGACCTCTTGTACCGGTCTCCCGGCAGATCAGGCTCTATATAGGCTCTATACATGCTCTGGCATCAACAATGGTCGTGATAAAGGGACTTGCCATGACAGCCGGGTCAAAGCCGATATGCTCGGCGGTCAGCGGCAGGACGCAGCCGATCACCTTGGCGATCAGTACAACCACCACCAGCGTCATGCACACAATGGCAGCCACCTGTATGGGGATCCGGTCGACGACCAGAAGCTTGACAAAATTACACAGCGACAGGGTCACACCGCACATGGCAGCCACGCGGATCTCCTTCCAGACTGCCCGGAATGTCTCTTTGAATTCAATCTCGCCCAGGGAAATACCTCGGATGACCGAGACGCTGGCCTGAGATCCGGCATTACCGCCGGTATCCATCAGCATGGGAATGTAGGCGGTCAGGATCACGTATTTGGCGAGCGCACCCTCCGCGCGTGTGATGATGGCTCCGGTAAATGTCGCCGAGATCATCAGGAACAGGAGCCAGGGCATTCTGGCTTTATAGGTCTCCAGAATACCTGTCTTAAAATAAGGCCGGTCCGTAGGCAGGATAGCTGCCATCTTTTCGATATCCTCTGTGGCCTCTTCCTGGATGATATCGACGATATCATCGATCGTGATGATACCGACCATCCGGTTCTCGTTGTCCACAACCGGCATCGCGGTAAAATCGTATTTCTGGAAAGCCATCGCGGCTTCCTCCTGGTCGGTCGTGGTATTGATGCTGATGATGTTTTCATTCATCATCTCGCCGATGACCGTGTCGGGGTCTGCCATGACCAGGTAACGCAGAGCCACTGTACCCAGCAGGACGCGCTGGGGATCCAGAACGTAACAGACATTGACCGTCTCTGTATCAAGACCGATCTTCCGGATTCGTTCAATGGCATCCCGTACTGTCATGCTCTCCTTGAGATCTACATACTCGACCGTCATAATGCTGCCGGCCGAATCCTCAGGATAGCGGAGCAGATGGTTGATGTCCGCGCGCGTATCGGGGCGGGCATTACTCAGAATCTTCTTGACGACATTGGCCGGCATCTCCTCGAGGAAATCGGCCGCATCATCCGCCATCAGATTGTCGATGATGCTGGAAGCTTCTTTATCGGAAAGTGACTGGATGATATACTGCTGGTCATCAAACTCCAGGTCCGCAAAAACATCCGCAGCCATACTTTTGGGAAGTATACGGAATATTTTGAGGGACTCCTCATCTTCCATTTCATCCATAACAGCTGCTATATCGGCTGTCTGCATATCGGCGCATGTCTGCCGCAGTTTCGTGTACTGCCTGGATTCGAGCAGTTCCCGGAGCAAGTCCTCGTATTCTCTGTTTTTATCTTCCATTTTATTCTCCATTCCGGTGCACTATTCGCGGCGGTCTTATACAGTCACGGGCGCAATATCTGTTACTGTACACGTCTCTCGAATGGCCTGTGCATGTAACGATATCATCTTTGCTCGCTTTTTCTGCTGATCGGAAAAAAGCCCTTTGTTTCTGTCCCGATCACCGCGCCTCCGCTGGTAAGCGCTGTGATCGTATCCTGCAGAGCATCGGCGCTCTCTTCTTCCACCGTAAGATGCAGAGTCACCTTTGCGCCGTACTCCGTCTCTCCCATTTCAATCTCCCGGCGTCGGAGTTCGTAGAGCAGTCTGTCGAGCGCCCCGTATTCCACTGTCACGGCAAGTTTTCTGCACAGGCACATGCGTACAGTCTCCGCGTCCTCCATGGCCGCGCGGGCAGCCTGGGTATACGAACGCACCAGTCCTCCGGTACCAAGGAGGGTCCCTCCGAAATATCTGGTGACGATCACCATGACATTGGTACAGCCGCTTCCTTCGATCACCTTGAGGATCGGCTGTCCGGCTGTACCGGACGGCTCCCCGTCATCGGCGGATTTTTTGCGCTCCGATCCCTCTCCGATCACCCAGGCATAGCAGTGATGGCGGGCATCGTAGTACTGTCTGCGGATTCTTGCCACATGTGCGGAAGCTTCCTCTTCTGTTTCAACATGGATCGCTTCACCCAGAAAACGGGACTTCTTTTCTTCGTATTCGCCCTTCCCGGTCTCTTTGATCGTAAGGTATTCGGCAGCCATTCCCGTTATCCTCCCTGAAAAATCCCTACCGGCATACACATATGTATACTTGCGGCCATGGTCTCGCGTTCACAAACATGTAGGAATAAACTACGCGTGCGGCCGCGGATATGCATGCCGAAAACTGCGGGCGGCGACGGACCGCCCTGTATAGTATACCATCAAAATATCAATTTTGGGGGAATCTGTAACCTATGTTTTCCGTTTTTCGTGTTTATTAGCATCGGTCTTTTTGTTATAATGTAAAAACAGCGTTCAAAACAGGTTGTCGAGGACCTGCAGGACCTGACAAAACCGAAAGAACTGAAAGAAGGGATCATTTATGATATTTGATAAAAGAACCGTTTCCGAGAAGCGCAAGACGCTTGACTCAAAGTCGGGCAAGCGCTTATCCCGTCTGCGCATTGCGGTGGCCATCGTTCTGATCATCGTGTTTGCCGGCACCAGTATCATCGGTGTCAGCAGCGTATACGGAATCTACCGAGGAATCCTGGAAGTATCGCCGGACATCGGCACGATCGATGTCAGTCCCAAGGGATTCTCTACCTTTGTTTACGACAGCAAGGGCAATGAGATCGCCAAACTGGTCTCGACCGATTCCAACCGTATCCCGGTTGACCAGACCGGGATCTCCGAGAACCTTGCCCACGCCTTTGTCGCGATCGAGGACGAGCGTTTCTACCAGCACCGCGGTATCGATATCCCCGGTATCTTCCGCGCCATATATGTAGGCCTTAAAGGCGGCCTTGATTTCTCGGAAGGCGCCAGCACCATTACCCAGCAGCTGATCAAAAACAACGTTTTTACAGACTGGACGAATGAGACCACCCAGGATCGTGTCAAGCGAAAGATCCAGGAACAGTTCCTTGCCTATCAGCTCGAAAAGAGCATGCCCAAGTCGGAGATCCTGCTGAACTATCTCAACACGATCAACCTCGGACACAATACGCTGGGCGTCGAGGCCGCTTCAGAGCGCTACTTCAATAAGCCCGCCAAGGACCTGACGCTTGCCGAGTGCGCGGTACTGGCAGGTATCACACAGAATCCGACTGCATATGATCCGATCGTTTTCCCCGAGGACAACAAGGCCCGTCAGGAAGTCGTTCTTGAGCATATGCTCACGCAGGGCTATATCACACAGGAAGAGTACCAGGCGGCTCTCGCCGAGGATGTTTACGCGACGATCGCCTCCGTCAACGTTGACAAGGAAAAAGTGGACAACCGCGTCAACTCCTACTTCGTCGACGCACTGATCCGCCAGGTCATCCGCGATATGCAGAACGAGGAGCTCAACCTGGTCGATGACGGCGAGCAGTGGACCGAAGACAAGGCCTACGATATGCTCTACAGCGGCGGCCTGCGCATCAGCTCCACCCAGGATCCGGATATCCAGAAGGTTGTCGACAGTCAGTGCAGCGAGAAATCCGGCAATTTCCCTGACAACACAACCTATTACCTCAATTATGCCCTGACCGTCACTGCGCCCGACGGCACACAGACAAACTACGACAGCAACAACCTCGAGGCATATTTCCGGGAACGGGACGAAAACTACAGCATTCTGTACAACCACAGATCCCGCGCCAGGGAAGACATAGAGGCCTTCCGCAACTCTGTTGTCGGTCCCGATGATACTTATGATGAGAACTACGAACTGGCTCCGCAGCCTGAGATTTCCGTAACCGTCTCGGACCAGAATACCGGCTATGTCGTAGCCATGCTCGGCGGCCGCGGCGAAAAGGAAGCCAGCCGTACACTGAACCGGGCTACAGATACTACCAGACAGCCCGGTTCCACCTTCAAGATCCTCACCTTTGCGGCTGCCATCGACAGTGAAGCCAAGGACTCAAACGGAAGACGTTATACCCTCGCCTCCACACATGTGGACGAAAAGTACAATTACAGCAACGGCGTCGAGGTACACAACTGGTACAGCGGTTACCGCGGCACACAGACGATCCGGGCCGCGATCCGCGATTCCCTGAACGTCATCGCCGTCAAGACCCTGACGGATATCACTCCCAGGGTCGGATATGACTATGCTGAAAAACTGGGCATCAATACCCTTGTCGACGATGAAGAGATCAACGGACAGATCTTCTCCGACGCTGTTCAGACGCTGGCACTTGGCGGAATCACTTACGGCGTGCGCAACATCGAACTCAATGCCGCCTACTCCACAATCGCGAACGGAGGAGAATATATCGTCCCCCGTCTCTATACCAAGGTTGTTGATCAGGAAGGCAGGGTCGTGCTGGATAATACAGAACCCGCAAAAGAGCGTGTCCTCAAAAAGACCACCTGTTTCCTTCTCACCGACGCCATGAAAGACGTGCTGACCAAGGGAACCGGAATAACAGCAAACTTCACTTCCACTTCTGTCGCGGGAAAGACCGGTACGACAGAAGACAGCAATGACGTCTGGTTTTCCGGCTACACTCCCAAGTATACCGCTACCGTCTGGGCCGGTTATGACAACAATACCAAGCTCAACAAAGAAGAGGAACTGCTGGCAATGGTGATCTGGAGACAGATCATGTCCAATATCGAGGCCAACAAGCACTCTGCGAATTTCTCAAAACCGGACGGACTTACCTCTGCATACATCTGCGGTGACAGCGGCCTTCTGGCTCTGAGCGGTTATTGTGACCACGCATATACGGAATACTTTGTAAAAGGAACAGAACCCACCACCTACTGCCCTGTCGGCCAGAGCAAGAAACAGAAGGCAGAAGAAAAGAAAAAGAAGAAAGAAGAGGAAGAAAAAAGAAAACAGCAGGAACAGCAACA
>ONXK01000147.1 GCA_900321785.1 uncultured Lachnospiraceae bacterium
ACTTTTCCCACGATTGCATCCAACTGTGCGGCTGCCTCTTCTCTCGCCATCGTCTACAACACAGACGGCACCTTCCGGGATTTCGTTCATTATCTGGATACCACACGGCACGTCTTTATCGACACGGAGATCATCGCACATGCACCCTGGGAATATCTCTGGGCAGGAATCGGGGACACCTATGCCAAATACTATGAAGTAACGCTTTCTGCACGCGGGGAAAAGCTCCCACACTATCTGGCGCTGGGAGTTCACATGAGCCGGATGTGCATGGAAACACTCGTAGAGCACGGTGCGCAGGCCCTTTTGGACAACCGCGCCGGCCAGGAGAGTGACGACCTGCGGGACTGCGCCCTCGCCATTATCATTACCACTGGCTGGGTCTCCATGCTTGTCGCACGGGAGCACACAATGGACTATAACGGCGGTGTCGCGCACGCCCTCTTCTACAGTCTTTGCGAGCTTCCCGGTTTTGACGAGACCCACATCCACGGTGTTGTAGTAGGATTCGGCGTTCTGCTGCAGCTCCTTCTTGACGGCCAGACCGAAGAATTTGAAAAACTGTATGCATTCAACCGGCAGATTGGCCTTCCGGTCAGCTTTGATGAAATCGGCATCTCTTTATCGGATCTCGAGAAGGTCGCGGAACGAATTGTACATGATGAAGATCTGGAACATTTCCCCTATCGTCTCACTGCCGGTCAGATTATGGAAGCAGCGAAAAGGCTGGAGCACACGCGGTAATTCCCCGCATTACTTGCGAACGATTATCTGTGTCAGGTATCCTGCAGCGGAAGTCAAGGGGATTGCACAATGAAGAACAAAAAACCGGGCAGACGGATATCATTTTCGTCTGCCCGGTTTGTATTTGTCAGATTCTCACGAATTATTGCCCTCGAAATAGCGCTCCAGAAACTGTTTTGTACGCTCTTCCTTCGAATGTTCAAAAACCTCCTCGGGCGTTCCGCTCTCCACAACGTATCCCTGGTCCATAAAGAGGACCTGATCGGAAACATCATGGGCAAATTTCATCTCATGTGTGACGATGACCATGGTCGTGTGCCGGTCCGCAAGTCCGCGGATTACCTTGAGCACTTCGCCGGTCAGTTCGGGATCGAGCGCGGATGTCGGCTCATCGAAACACAGGATATCGGGACGCAGCATCAGAGCTCGCGCGATGGCGACTCGCTGCTGCTGGCCGCCGGAGAGCTGATGCGGATAATAATCCAACTTGTCGGAGAGACCGACACTGTCGAGGATCGCTGCTCCCTCCAGTCGGATTTCTTCCATCGCCTGTCTGCGGCTGCGCTTGAAGCTTTCCGAATCCTTTTCCAGAAGTTCTCTTGCCAGTGTCACATTCTGCAGCGCAGTATACTGCGGAAACAGATGAAATGCCTGGAACACCATGCCGAAATGCAGTCTGTTCTTTCGGATTTCCCTCTCACTGAGCATAGAGGAATTCTGAGCATCATAAATCACATTTCCGTTGACCAGAATCTGTCCTTCCGTCGGCTGTTCGAGAAAATTGAGGCAGCGCAGAAGCGTTGTCTTGCCGCTTCCGGAAACGCCAATGAGCGCCAGTGCTTCCCCTCTGTTCAGAGAAAAATCTATACCTTTAAGCACTTCGAGATTATCAAAACTTTTTTTCAGCCCGCGCACTTCCAGAAGAGGTCCGCTGCTGTTATCCAGATTACTTGCCATACCCGTGGTTATGACCTCCTGTCAACAAACTCAAATGAAATACTCTGCCCGCAACCCCTGTGCGAAAAGCAGATCCCGCTTCGTACAATTTCTTCCTATGCCTTGAAATAGTCCATCTTTTTCTCCAGCCAGCTCAGGAGAATCGTCAGGATTCCGGTCATCACCAAAAAATACAGGCCTGTCGAAAACAACGGCCAGATCAGGCCCTTTTTGGTAAAGCGCTCCGCACACATAATGATCTCTGTGAGACCGATGACACGTGCCAGAGAAGTATCCTTGGTCAGTGTGATCACCTCGTTACCCATGGAAGGTGTGATTCGTTTCACAACTTGCAACAGGATCACTTTGAAGAAGGTCTGTGTCCGTGTCATACCCAGGACCGCACAGGCCTCGTACTGCCCCTTGGGGATACTCTCAATACCGCCGCGGTAAATCTCGGAAAAATAAGCGGCATAGTTGATCACGAAAGCCAGTGAAGCCGCGAAAAAGCGGCTGGACATGGGTGTATTAAACAGGATTCCCGGTGCATAAAGCACTACGAAGAGCTGCAACATGAGCGGTGTGCCGCGGATAATCCAGACAAAGGTCCTGGTCAGCCAGCGAATCGGTTTAAACCGGGTCATGGATCCCAGTGTAATCACCAGTCCGAGCGGAATTGCCAGAAGGAGCGTCACAGCAAAAAGTTTCAGGTTTTCGAGTAATCCCCCGTTCAGGGAAGCAAGTACTGCACTTGTCGTGGTCATAAGAACCTCATCTATCAAACATGTAACAATAATACTGTCAGCGGACAAATTTCTGCCTGCAGCCGGAATCAACTGCAGGCAGAAAAGAATCAATATTTGTATTTACAACCCAATAGCCGCACTCCGGGACACCGGTATTATTTGATCAGTATGTCGCTCAGGCCGTATTTCTCAGCGATGGCTTCGACCGTTCCGTCCTCATACAGTTCCTGGATGGCGCCGCTGACGACCGCTTCTGTATCGGAACCTTTTCGGAAAGCGATGCCGTACTGCTGCTCACCGAAATTGTTGTCCAGATTGACAACCATGTCGTCATAATCTGTACCTTCACCGACCATTGCCAGTGCACAGACGCTGTCGACGATTGCCAGATCAGCCGTACCTGCCTTGACTTCCATCAGAGCTTTGGCCATGGAATCAACGGGTGTATACTTGGCATCCTTGAAGTACTCAACGGCAGATACTTCCACGGTTTCGTCATCCGGAATATCGCCGGTCAGCTTGCCTTCACCGGTGGATCCCTGCTCTGCGACAACGCTCAGTCCCGCAGCGCCGTTGGCCATGATTTCTTCCTGACGGTCCGCTTTCATGACAAGCGCCTGTGTGTTCAGCAGATACGGTGCAGACATGCTCATGTTCTGCTTGCGCTCCTCTGTAATGCACATGCCGTTCCAGATGCAGTCAATATTCTTGGAATTCAGCTCGATTTCCTTGGAATCCCAGTTGATCTCCAGGAACTCAGGCTCCACGCCGAGTTTCTCACACACTGCCTTTGTCAGTTCTGTATCGAAGCCGACCAGCTCACCGCTCTCATCTGTGTAGTTCATCGGAGCAAACATCGTGATTCCGACGACCATTTTTCCCTTTTTCTGAATGTAAGCCCAATCGGAATTCGCATCTGCCTCAGCCGCTGCTGCTTCCTCTGTGGCTGCAGGTGCTGCATCTTCTGTCTGTTCGGTTTCTGCCTCTGCCTCAGCCGCAGGCTCTTCGCTTACGGGGGCACTGTTTGAGCTTCCACTGCCGCAGGCCGCCAGCATAGATGCCCCGAGGATTGCTGCCAATGCAATTGCTAACTTCTTCTTCATAAATAAAACCTCCCTGCTATATATGCTTTTGTGATTTAGCACAATGCAGTGTTATTATACTGAAAGAAATCAGAAATAGCAAGTCCTAACTAATGATTGCTCAATAAGTAGCTGTTAAGCAGACATTAACTATGCATTCGGAACACCTGTATTTTCAACACGGGAGCAGATGCAGATGAAGGGGGGCAGTCCTCCTGCCCCCTCATTGCCTGCCTCATATAGTCTCCAGCACTTCAGAATGAATGTCCTCCACACTGCGCATTTTCCCGTTCAGGCCGCAGTGGATCACGCGCCACCCGAGGTGCTCCGCGCAATAAGCAGCTGCTTTCGCGGACTGCTCCAGATACTGCAGATTTCTCTCGTGGATGTCCTTTTTGTTCTCATCTCCCCGGTAGCGGCCCGTCATGAGTTCCTGGGAGATCTGCGGATCCACCTGCAGATAAATCACTTCGTCCGGCGCCGGAATCCCCAGAAGTTCGTACTCAAAGTGAAAGAGCCATTCCAGAAATCCGTCCCATTCCTTCTCAGGAAGCTTGGAGCACTGGTGTATGGCGTTAGAAGTCGTATAGCGGTCCGCGATGATGATCCCGCCCTCTTCATAGAACGGCCCCCAATCCGCTTTATATCCCGCGAAACGGTCCGCAGCGTAAAAACTGGATGCCGCATAAGCATTTACATCAGAGGGATCCCTGCCGAAATCGCCGCGCAGGTACATCCTGACCAGCGCAGAGGAATCAGACTCATAGTTGGGAAAAGAAACCTTGCGGACAGGGAGTCCCTTCCTGGCAAACGATTCGTACAGAAGCTGAGACTGGGTTGCCTTTCCGGATCCATCCAGCCCCTCGATCACATACAGTTTTCCTTTTTTCAATGCATTTCCATTAGCGTTCATGCTTTTTCCCTGATGAAAAAGATTGTCCATTAATAGTATCTCCCGTCCGTACAGCCCTACAGCACGATGTCGTATTTTTCCACATCGATGATGGCAATACCTTCAGCCTCGAAGGAAATGCCTTCCGCGTCCTGTCCCGTGAAAATTGTGGAAGAGATCGCCTGTTCACCGTTGTTGACAAAAATCTCCACCGAGTAGCGGTCCATGATGATCCTGAGTCGGATCTTGCCGTCGCGGAAACGTGTCACCACCTCCCTGCTGGAGACAATATCACGGCGAAGGCCTGAATTGCTGCGGTCAAATGTCAGGATGCTGTCTCCGGGAGAATAAATGATCGAGGTATAAAAGCGGGTATCCTTGGCAACCTTGATGATAAATTTATCATAAAGCCTGCCGCCGGAGGGACGGACAGTAACCGTCATTCCACACATCTTCCCTGCACGGAAGGAAGCTGGATCCTTTCCTGCACGTCCACATCGGTATAAGTCACGCCGTTTCTGCGGTACTTCTCCAGTTCCCGCACCGGCTGCTGGATCAGACGACCCTTTTTCAGAGAAAGCTCCCGGGGCAGAGTCATCATACCGAACCAGCTGCCGACGGCAACATGGTCATGGCTGCTCTCCCAGGACTGCATCCATGCGATCATGATCCTGCGTCCGTCAGGTGATTGCAGGGTCTGCGGCGCATAGAAATCGAGACCGTAATCAATCGCATGCACTGACTTTCTGGTAAACTCATATGTTTTTTTGTCAAAGCTTCCAAGCAGATAGATATTGCCGAAGCCATTGTGATAGTCTCCTGGGGGGAGGTGATCAGAATCGCGCTGCCGTCCATCATAAAGAAATCCGGGCATTCCCACATACGGCCGTATTCATTGCGGCTTCTGTCCAGCATCGATTTCATCTCCCAGTGCAGGGCATCTTCACTGCGATACAAAAGGATGGCGCCGCTGCCGTCCACAGTGCGGTTGGCTACAACAGCATAAAAACAGTTTTCCTTTTCATCCCGCCAGATCTTGGGGTCCCGGAAATCCACAGCGCTTCCGCCCTCCGGCAGATCCGCCGA
>ONXK01000149.1 GCA_900321785.1 uncultured Lachnospiraceae bacterium
GCGCAGTTGCCGATGTACCTGGACCAGTAGCTGCCGTTTGAACCGGGCGTCAGATACTCTAAAAGCCCCTTCATCAAAATGGCGTGGGTGGAGATCAGGACATTGCCCTCCAGATTTTTGATCTCCTCCAGAAATGCGCCGGCACGCTCCACCACAGATGAAAGCTGTTCCATCCCTTCCGGTGCCGGATTGTGCACAAAATCGCTGAAGAAAAAGACAAGTTCCGGAGGAAGCTGTGTCAGATCCGTGCCCTCATACTGCCCGTAATCCATCTCGATCAGACGCTCGTCGACTGTCGGGTCCGCCTGCGGCGCCACGATCCTGGCCGTCTGCAGGGCGCGGCTGAGCGGGCTTGAAAATACATGGTCAAAATGCACGTCCCGGAGACTGTCCGAAGCTTCCTGCGCCTGCAGGATTCCCTCTTCATTGAGGGGTATATCACTTCTCCCCTGAAGGAGATTGGCCCTGTTCATTTCTGTTTTTCCGTGCCGGATGATATATAACGCACTCATTTTCATTCCTCAAAATATCTGTGGTGTAAAGGTCAAAGCCGGTAAAGGAACTCCGTCCCGGCAAGATGCTCAAACATAACCGCTCAGATATCTCCCATCAGAAAGGCATCCACCGTTTCTCCTGCCTGTACGGTCGTCCCGGCGGGAATCTCCGCAAAAGCATTGCTGCCGGCAAGTGTGCTGAGCATCTGGTTGCCCTGCCCGGCAGCAGGCTGCATTTCCTGTACCACAGCAGTCAGATCCACTTTTCCACGCAGAAGGCGGGCGGACTGGTTTTTACGGCTGTAATCCCCGGACAGGCGCACACGGAGCTTTGCAGGAATGCAGTCCTCTGGAGCAAAGCCCATCATTTTGCGAAGGACCGGAAGAACCACCGCATAAAAAGCAGTCATACAGGCGGCAGGATTGCCGGAGAGGCCGAACACGGGGATGGCTCCGTCTCCTTGGCCCCCTGAAGGATCACTCTTTCTATCATCAAAGATTCCGTAGGCACCTGCCATTCCCGGCTTGAGGGCCAGTCCATGGGCCAGGATCTCAACACCCGCCTTTTCCATGGCTGCCGGCGTACAGTCGAAATCTCCGACAGAGACCCCGCCGGAGAGGATCACAGCATCACAGGTTTTGAGCGCAGATGCGATCACCTGCGCGATCGTATCCGTCTCGTCAATGACCGTTCCGATATAAATACTCCTGCAGCCTGCCAGCTCGCAGGCGGTCTGGAGTGCGTAACGGTTTGAATTGTATATACGGCCGGGTGCCGGTGTCTCCCCTTCCTCCAGGATCTCGGATCCTGTCGAGATCACGCCGACAAGAGGCTTTTTGTAGACATAAGGTTCAAAAATCCCCTGCCCAGCCAGCGTGCCGGCAAGGCCCGCGTCGATCCTGACACCGGCCCCGCAGAGCGTCATTCCTTTCCGGATGTCCTCGCCTGCCCGGACCACATTGGAACCGGGCTTCACAGGCGAACTGATCGTCACTTCCTCATCCGTAAAACGGGTCTTCTCAAAGGGCAGGACCGCGTCCGCCCCCTCCGGAACAGGCGCCCCCGTCATCAGATGGGCCGCCGTCCCTGCTGTGATCCCGGTATGCGGCACATCTCCCGCCGCGATATAGTCTACGATACGAAGCGTCACCGGATCCTGTAAAGAGGCAGCCTCCACATCTTTTGCGCGAAAGGCATACCCGTCGTAAGGAGAACGGTCAAAAGGGGGAACATCCTCCTGCGCGGTAACTGCCCGGGCCAGAATGCGGCCGGCACAGGCACTTAGCGGAGCCTTCTGCATCCCCACAGGACCCACATGTTCCATCATCAAGTCCCGCGCCTGCCTGAAATCACATCTCTCCAGCATACCTTTCTTTCCTCCATTACCCTTGATACAAACGCCCCAATCATCAGGATTATATCCCGGCTTACGATCCTCTTCTATCAGGGAATCCCCTGTTTTCTTCATTCGTTTTCTTAATTCGTCTTCTTTATCCGTTTCCTTATCCGTTTTCTTTATCCCTGCAAAGCACGCCTGAGGAAATCTGCTGTATCCGTCACCAGGAGCGGAAAACATATTTTATTAAAAAGTAAATCATACAGATCGTGAACAATGCAAGGCTTGTCCCGCGGAATACCTTCTGCGGCACCAGAAGTGACAGCTGCCGGATCATCGGAACAGCGATAAATATCAGGAAAACCCCTGCAAACGCAAACAGAAGTATGGAGCGAAGACAGATATATCCGTTGATATTGCCCCAGTTCCAGATTTCCGTATTGTAATCCCAAAGACGCAGACCATTATGAAAAGTATACAGATACCAGCCTACTGCATATTCCACGATGGCGCTCACAACCGCACTCACTAAAAAGACCGCAAACTTTGAATTCTGAAAGCGGATTCCCAGAAGACAGATAAAGACCGATCCAAATGCATAGATCGGAAGCCACGGCAGTATACCCTGGCCCCGGTGGACAAACTCTCCGTCATTGATGCGGTAAAAGAGCATTTCATAGATCCAGCCGACAATGCCGCCCCCCACAAAGATCATGCAGAGACAGCATATATTGTCTATGTCGCGGATATTCAGTAAATCCATATAGGTATCCATAATCACCTCCCATGCCGTTATGTCGGAGCAGCCCTTGCGGCGGCAGGACTGTTTGTGCATGTTTTTGAATCGTTTACACAATGACTTCACATGTAAACCTGCGCCAGCTGGCAATTCAAGACTCGCTCGCGAGTATTGCGCGATGAAGAATAAAAAGAGCATGCAGATCAGCCGGCAGAATGCGGAAAAGAAAACGACCTGCAGCATTCCTCTCTCAGTATACCTCAAAAGTCCATACATTTCAGGCGGGTCTTAACAAATAAGGCAAGCGAATAAGGCAAGTCAACGTTACTGGTGACACCGTGACCAGTAGCAGGACTGAAACAGGGCTGAAATAGTGCGCATTACTCACGGATTATCTGGTGACTTGCTTCCGTGATTATGCTACAATGGCTCTTGCTGTACGCAGAAGGAGGATTACATGAATAGCAGCAAAGTCTCAATTTTACAGGACAATCGATTCAAAGTATTTTTTGCCGTTTTTGTCATGGTCGGGTGGTCCCTGGCCTATCCGCTGATCAAACTGGGCTATCAGGAGTTTCAGATTGACGGCAGGGATCTGGGCGGCAAGATCCTGTTCGCAGGTGTGCGCTTTTTTATGGCAGGAACTGCAGTGACGCTGTACTGTCATTTCAAAAAGATAAAAACCGACATCACCGATCAGGGCGATATTGCCTGGCTGGTGCTCCTGGGCATCGTTAATACAGCGCTTCATTATATGTTCGCCTACATCGGACTTGGTTACAACAGCAGTGCCCGATCTACCATACTCGATTCGATGGGAGGATTTATCCTGATCATCCTGTCGACAATCATTTTTCCGGATGATAAGATGACATGGCGGAAAGCGATCGGCTGCATTCTTGGCGTCGCCGGCATTGTCTCCATCAATATCCAGCCCGGCGTGGATTTCTTTGAGAATATCACTTTTATGGGCGACGGTATGATCCTGCTCAATGCCTGCTGCACGGCTCTCGGCGGTCTGATCACCAGGGTCGTCTCCCGCAGGATGAACATCACACGGGCGACCGGATACAGTATGCAGATCGGCGGTGCGCTGCTCATCCTGACCGCAGCATTTGTACGCCCGCAGACGGCATGGGTCTTCACGGCAAAGGGTGTCTTCATCCTTCTCTGCCTTATCGCTATTTCCGCGGTCTGCTTCGCGATCTACAATGCGCTGCTCTCCTACCATCCGATCAGCCAGATCGCGATCTACAACTCCCTGATCCCGGTCCTGGGCGTGATCTTCGCAGCCCTTCTGCTGCATGAAGAACTGAAGATCCAGTACATCATAGCCGTCATCATGGTCGCCATCGGCATCCATGTTGTAAATCACAAATAATAAGATATAAAGGCCAAAAACCGGCTGAAGGAGTTCCGTCCATAAGCCTGCTGAAGGAGTTTCGTCCCGTTAAACTGCACGAATATCCCGGGGCCTCCCCTTGTCTGCGCGCTTTGACGAGTCTCAATGCATTTGGAACTGTCTAACTGTTTTTTTCATCGGGAAAGGATAATCAACATGAAAAAAGAAGGCGTTATTTTTGATATGGATGGACTGATGTTTGACACCCAGAGTATCTATAACAAAGCCTTTGTGGATATTGGCCTGCATGATTACGGAATTCACATCACGGAAGACTTTCTCGTGGCAGTGATGGGCCAGAGCGGGGATGGCATGTACAACACTGTCAACCGTTTTTTCCCGGATATTGATGCCTTCAAATATGTACAGAAAGTCTATTCCCTGGTCGCGGAGCGTGTCAAAACAGACCTCGTTGCGCGTCCGGGCCTTTATGAACTCCTTCCCTATCTGAAAAAAGAGGGATACAAACTGGCTGTTTCCAGCGGAAGCGATCGTTCCATCGTAATGAGCAACCTCGAGACCTCCGGGCTCACCGATTACTTCTCTGTTGTTGTCTGCGGCGATGAACATGAGCTGGGAAAGCCCGACCCGGAGGGATATCTGATCACCGCTTCCCGCCTCGGATGCGATCCGAAGGATTGCTATGTACTGGAGGACAGCTTTAACGGTGTCCGCTCCGGATATCGGGCGGGCAGTTCAGTCCTCATGGTTCCCGGTGATGTCCAGCCCGACGATGAGATCCGAAGCCTGTGCACCGGAGTCTATCCCTCCCTTACACAGGTCAAAGAAAACATGGAGGCAGGTATTCTCTAAGCTCTGCCCCGATGCCTCA
>ONXK01000014.1 GCA_900321785.1 uncultured Lachnospiraceae bacterium
TTCAATCATACATCTATCGTACATACGGGAAAATCATACATGATCATTGCATGTCATCATATCAGCAAGGAATTTATTGAAAATACTGTCCTGTCCGATATCACCTTTCATCTGGAAAAAGGTGACCGGGCAGCCATCGTCGGGATCAACGGAGCCGGCAAGACCACGCTTTTAAGGATCATGGCCGGAGAGATGGAACCCGACAGCGGCACGGTGACCCTCTCGGGAGGTGCCCGCCTGGGCTATCTTGCCCAGGACCAGGGCCTTGACGCTTCGAGCACGATCTACGAAGAAGCTCTGGAGGCCAAGCGGGAGATCATCGAGATGGAAAACCAGCTCGCCCGGTACGAGCGCGAGATGGAGGCCGTCAAGGGCAATGCCCTCAATGAACTTATAGAAGACTACACCAATCTTCTGCACCGCTTCGAGATGATGAACGGTTATGCCTATAAGGGCGAGATCACCGGTGTCCTGCGCGGTCTGGGTTTCCGGGACGATGAATTTGACAAGCAGATCTCGACTTTATCCGGAGGACAAAAGACCCGCGTTGCCCTTGCCCGCCTGCTTCTGCAGAGTCCGGATGTGATCATGCTCGATGAGCCCACCAACCATCTGGATCTGGGCAGCATCCGCTGGCTGGAAAACTATCTCACCAACTACAGAGGTACTGTCCTCATCGTCTCCCACGACCGCTATTTTCTAGACCGCACGGTCACCAAAGTGATCGAGATCGAAAACGCGCACGCCACATTTTTTACAGGCAATTACTCCGTTTATGCCGAAAAAAAGAAAGCTCTCCGGGACCAGCAGAAGCGTGCCTGGCTCAACAACCAGGCCCAGATCCGTCATCAGGAAGAGGTCATCGCCAAACTCAAGCAGTTTAACCGGGAAAAGTCCATTAAACGCGCGGAAAGCCGCGAAAAAATGCTTGGCAAAATGGAGGTCGTGGAAAAGCCCTTTGTCCTGCGTGACGACATGCACCTCAAACTGACGCCCTGCATCCGAAGCGGACGCGAAGTCCTGACTGTCGACAGTCTGGCCAAGTCCTTTGACGGGCACACTCTGTTTTCCGGGCTGAGTTTCCACATACGGCGCGGAGAACATGTCGCTCTGATCGGCGATAACGGAACCGGCAAGACCACCATCCTGAAGATCCTGAACGGTTTGCTTGGACAGGACGCAGGACATATCCGACTTGGTACCAACGTCCACATCGGCTACTACGACCAGGAACATCACGTCCTGGACGACCGTAATACCGTTTTTGAAGAGATTGCCTACGCCTTTCCTTCCATGACCAATACAGAGGTCAGAAACCTGCTGGCTTCCTTTCTCTTTACCGGGGACGATGTATTCAAGCTTATAGGCGAACTCTCCGGCGGTGAAAAAGGCCGTGTCTCGCTGGCAAAGCTCATGCTGTCCGAAGCCAACCTGCTGATCCTCGACGAGCCTACCAACCATCTGGATATCGTTTCCCGCGAAGTTCTGGAAAATGCCCTCAACTCCTATGACGGGACCGTTCTGTATGTTTCCCATGACCGTTATTTCATCAACCGGACTGCCAGCCGGATCATGGAACTTACCCGCAACGTCCTTGTCAATTACCCCGGCAACAATGCAGAGACCGTTCCGGAGCGCTATATCGGCAACTACGATTTTTATGTTGAAAAATCTACTCAGGTAGGCGAAAAACTGATCGCAGATCTTCTTGGACAAAATGACTCTCCCCGGGATCAGGCTGCCAACACCGATACAGTTTTTTCCGGATCCGGGTCCCGCCCGGTCACACAGACCCGCAGACAAGACGCAGGCATATCGGGCAGCAGCAGACAGACTGCATCAGGCTCATCTTCCACTGCAGCTTCATCTGCAGGCGGGGTTGAGGACTGGAAGACCCGCAAGGAGGAACAGGCCCGCCGCCGTAAGATCGCAAACGATCTCAAAAAGTGCGAAAAGGAAATCGCCCGGCTCGAGTCAGAAGGTGAAGCTCTCGACGAAACGATCTCTCTGCCCGAAAACAGTACAGATCCCGACAAGCTGCGGGACCTCACAGCAAAAAGAGAATCCATAGACGAACAGCTCTCCTCTCTCTACGAACAGTGGGAAGCCCTAAGTGAACTTGCCGAAGAAGAATAAAAAGAAATAATAAATTATAAACAGCCCGTTCGGGTCAGGTTCTTCTGGAAATAACCTGCCTGAACGGGCTGTTTTAAAATCGTTATGGCTTTTATTGTGGCTGTCAAGGCTTAGAATCACAATCGCAAAAGCTGCCTGCAGGTCTTACGCGCTGATCATCAGATCACGTTTCGTGAAACGGTCTGATCACAAATGCCTCATGCGCCGAGCTTCTTGTCAAGTGTATCCCGGATCGCCAGAATAAAGGCTTCTGTGTCGAGTTTTTCGACATTCTCAAGAGTTGTGATGAGGGCAAGGTCACCGGTCATCTTTCCGCTTTCAATGGTCTCAAGGGTGGCCTCTTCGAGAAGGTCGGCGAAACGCATAAGTTCAGGGATCTCATCGAGTTCGCCGCGCTTGCGCAGAGCGCCTGTCCATGCGAAGATCGTCGCCACAGAGTTGGTTGAGGTCGTCTCGCCCTTCAGATGCTTGTAGTAGTGGCGCTGAACCGTGCCGTGCGCCGCCTCATACTCATAGATGCCTGTGGGGCTGACCAGTACGGAAGTCATCATAGCCAGGGAACCGAAGCTGCTTGCCATCATGTCGCTCATGACATCACCGTCATAGTTCTTGAGAGCCCAGACAAAACCGCCTTCAGAGCGCATGACACGCGCAACGGCATCATCGATCAGGGTGTAGAAATATTCAAGACCCGCCGCCTCAAACTTCTCTTTGTACTCATTGTCATATATGCGCTGGAAGATTTCTTTGAAATTGCCGTCGTAAATCTTGGAAATGGTATCTTTGGTAGAGAACCACAGGTCCTTTTTCTGGTCCAGTGCATAGGCAAAGCATGCATGCGCAAAACCGTCTATGGACTCGTCCAGGTTATGAAGGCCCTGAATGATGCCGGGTCCCTCAAATTCATGGATCAACTGGCGGGACTCATTTCCATTCTCGTCTGTAAAGACCAGTTCCGCTTTGCCGGGGCCGTCTACACGGTGCTCCACATTTCTATAGACATCACCGTAGGCATGACGCGCCATGATGATGGGGGCCTTCCAAGTGCGGACATAGGGTTCGATCCCCTTGACCAGGATCGGAGCACGGAAAACAGTACCGTCCAGAGCCGCACGGATCGTTCCGTTGGGGCTCTTGTACATAGCCTTCAGATTGTATTCCTCTACACGAGCCGCATTTGGGGTAATAGTCGCGCACTTGACAGCGACACCATATTTTTTCGTGGCTTCTGCAGCATCTATTGTGATCTGGTCATTGGTCTCATCCCTCTTAGGGAGTCCGAGGTCATAATACTCTGTCTTGAGATCGATGTAGGGAAGAAGGAGATCATCCTTGATCATTTTCCAGATGATACGGGTCATCTCATCTCCATCCATCTCTACAAGCGGAGTCTTCATCACAATTTTGCTCATAGCCCTTCCTCTCTTCGATTCATTGTTCTCTCCGGAGGGCCGAAGGATCGTCGGCGCCTTCCGGACATTGCGAAATGTCATTTCAAAATCTCCATTCAGATTTCAGATATCAGGTGTCGGCCTCATCTGTATAGATATCATACAGGCCGTTTTTCACCATGTTTTCATACGCATTGTGCATGTGCTCACACGCCAGTCTCTCAGCCAGATCCGCCTTGCCTGCCCGAATGGCTTCCATGATCGCGCGATGCTCCTTGTTGGAGGCATTGCCGCGGTTAATGCTGGAAAGTGTTTTCTTGCGGACACGGTGGACATACTGATGATAGTCGATCAGCAGATGTTCCAGCATCTTGGAATGGCAGGCGCTGTACAGAATGTGATGAAACTGGCTGTCCAGATCCACCATCTGTTCAAGATGTCCCTTTCCGGCGTGATACTCTGCCAGATAGACATTCTCTTCCATCGCCTCCATCTGTTCCTTTGTGATGTTTTCCGTCGCCCAGCGGGCACACAGAGCTTCCAGACGCGCGCGGATCATATAAATATCCTTCACATCCTTGGCCTGTATGCCGGTAACAAAAGCGCCTCTGTTGGGAATGATCTGCACAAGTCCCTCGAGTTCCAGCTGTCTGAGCGCTTCTCTTACCGGAGTCCTGGAAACACCGAGCTCTTTTCCGATCTTGATCTCCTTGAGTTCTTCGTGTTCCTTATACCTTCCATTGAGAATATCTTCCCGAATCTTGGTAAAAACACGGCCGCGCAGGGAATACTTGTCAGTTACCTCGCGCTTCAAATCAAATTCATCCATGAAAAAGGTCCCCCTGATATTTACGAAAAAAATGGGCCGTACACATTGCGGCCGCATGTCCATGACCGCAGCGTATGCAGACATATGTATTATTGTATACATCAAATACAATAAAGTCAAGTTCTTTTAGAGGAGCCTGCATGACAGTTCTTTTAGAGGAGCCTGCATGATCCATTAAAATCCGTTAAAATCACAGTTTCCCATAAGCCAAAAAATCCCGCCGGCCTGCGTGTGCAGGCCGGCGGGGATTCCGGTTTCAGGAACAGATTCACACTGTTTATTTCACAACGAAGTTGATGATCTTGCCGGGGACATAGATCTCCTTGATCAGCTTCTTGCCCTCCATGAAGGAAGCGACGCGCTCGTTGGCTTTTGCAGTGGCAAGGGCTGTCTCCTTGTCGGCGTCGCGGGCGATCTGGACAGCCGCGCGGACCTTGCCATTGACCTGTACGCCGACCTCGATCATGTCGTCCACAGTCTTGGCGGGATCGAATTCCGGCCATGCGGAAACAGTCAGGAAGCCTGCATCCTCTCCTTTGAGACCCGCATAGATCTCCTCAGTGAGGTGAGGGGCAAAAGGAGAAAGGAGCTTGATGAAGGTGACGAGGTCATCTTTAGAGATGCTGCCTGCCTTGTAGATGTCGTTGACCAGAGTCATCAGGGCTGCGATGGCTGTGTTGAACTTCTGAGCCTCGATATCCTCGGAGACCTTCTTGATGGTCTTGTGCATGCAGGTCTCAAGGCTGGCGGGAGAAGCGCCGTCGGTCATGATCTCGGTAAGGCCTGCGACACGCTCCAGGAACCTGCGGCAGCCCTTCACAGAACTGTCACTCCAGGGAGCTGCACTGCTGTAATCGCCCATAAAGAGGACATAGACACGCAGAGTATCTGCGCCGTACTGCTCGACGATATCGAGCGGATCGACAACATTGCCCTTGGATTTACTCATCTTGTCGCCGTCGGGTCCAAGGATCAGGCCCTGGGCAGATCTCTTCATATACGGCTCGGCCGTATTGACTTCACCGATATCATACAGGAAATGATGCCAGAATCTGGAATAGATCAGGTGTCTGGTCACGTGCTCCATGCCGCCGTTGTACCAGTCGACGGGCATCCAGTAATCGATCTTTTTGCGGTCTGCAAAGGCCTTGTCGTTGTGAGCATCACAGTAACGAAGGAAATACCAGGAAGATCCTGCCCACTGGGGCATAGTATCTGTCTCACGTTTTGCCGCGCCGCCGCACTTGGGGCAGGTGCAGTTGACGAAGGAATCAATTTTTGCAAGGGGAGACTGGCCGTCTTCGCCGGGTTCAAAGTCCTTGACATCGGGAAGGCGCAGAGGAAGCTCCTCATAAGGAACGCCCACAACTCCACACTTAGGGCAGTGAATGAGCGGAATAGGCTCGCCCCAGTAACGCTGGCGGTTGAAAGCCCAGTCTTTCATCTTGAACTGGACACCTGCGTGACCAATACCCTTCTCGCCAAGGTACTCGAGCATTTTGGCGATGGAATCCTTTTTATTGGTCAGGCCGTTGAGGATGCCGGAATTGACCATCTCGCCGTCACCGGTCCAGGCTTCTTTGGAGATATCTCCGCCCTTGATGACCTCGATGATCGGAATGCCGAACTTAGTCGCGAATTCCCAGTCACGCTGGTCGTGGGCAGGCACAGCCATGATAGCACCTGTACCGTATCCCATCATGACATAGTCAGCGATGAAGATCGGAATCTTTTCGCCGTTTACGGGATTGATCGCAGACAGACCTTCGATCCTGAGGCCTGTCTTGTCCTTGACCAGCTGGGTGCGCTCGAACTCGGTCTTCTTGGCACACTCTGCACGATAGGCTTCTATCTCTGCCATGTTGCTGATACGGTCTGCGTACTTGTCGATCAGAGGGTGCTCCGGCGCCATGACCATGAATGTTACGCCGTAGAGAGTGTCAGGACGGGTGGTATAGATCTCCAGCTTCTCATCAATACCGTCGATGGTGAAGTCTACGAATGCACCGGTGGACTTGCCGATCCAGTTGACTTCCTGCTGACGGATATTCTCCGGATAATCAACATTGTCAAGTCCGGTCAGGAGCTTATCAGCATATTCGGTGATCTTCAGATACCAGACATCCTTGGGGAGCTGGATGACATCGCTGTGGCAGATATCGCACTTACCGCCCTGGCTGTCCTCGTTGGAGAGAACGACCTTGCAGGAAGGGCAATAGTTGACAAGCGTCTTGTCACGGAAAACAAGACCGTGGTCAAAGAGTTTGCGGAAGATCCACTGTGTCCATTTGTAATAATCATCTCTGGAAGTATCGATCACACGGTCCCAGTCAAAGGAGAAGCCGACGCTCTTGAGCTGATTGGAGAACTTCTCGATATTTTTATCCGTGATGATGCGGGGATGCGTATTGGTCTTGATCGCATAGTTCTCGGTGGGAAGACCGAAGGCGTCAAAACCGATGGGGAACAGTACATTATAGCCCTGCATCCTGCGCTTTCTGGAAATTACTTCAATGCTGGAATATGCCTTGATGTGGCCAACATGCATGCCTGCGCCGCTGGGATAGGGAAACTCTACAAGGCCGTAAAATTTGGGCTTGTCGCTGAAATCCACCGCCTTGAAAATACCGGCGTCTTCCCATTTCTTCTGCCACTTCGGCTCAATCTTTTTAAAATCGTATCTCATGTTAATGCTCCTTTGTCCGGTTAACCATCAATATCTGCTTCTGCCCTTTCCAAAACACAGAATTTTAAAAAAATATAGCAGAAACAAACTTTCAATATAATAATCCAACGAAGGCATATTCGTCAAGCACAGCTGCCCATGGCCACATGTATACAATAAGCCCTTTGGCCAGCCTGGCGGACTGACGTAAGGGCTCATTTGTATCCATAAACGTAAAATGAAAGGAAAAGAGATTGGAAATCTATCAGCGTACAGATTACAGATCAAAAACTATCGGCGTAAATACTATGGATCAGAACTCTATCCGGTGACTCTGTCCGGCCTACAGATCAACGGAAATTTCTGTTTCCGAAATGGATGATTGCGGCAAAGCCGGGGCCTGTATGGGATCCGATCACAGGACCCATGGGACAGATCTGAACTTTTGCCCCGGGGTTGATCCGCAGGATCTCATCGCGCATTTTCTCCGCACGCTCTTTACAGACGGCGTGGGCAACGATGACATCGCTGCTGATAGTATCGTCATATGAGCCTTCATAACATTCGAGCAGATATTTGACCGCCCGCTGGACTCCGCGCTGTTTGGAAATATTGATGAGCTTTCCTTCGTCGTTGATCTTGAGGACAGGCTTTAAGTTGAGTACATTGCCGGCAAAAGCTGCTGTTGCCGAGACACGGCCGCCGCGCTTGAGGTATTCCAGGTCTTCGACCATGAACCAGAATCCGATGTCCGGTGCAATCTGCCTCAGATAAGCGGCGTTTTCACTGATTGTTTTCCCCTCATCGCGCCCTTTAATGGCCTGCATCAGCAGAAGGCCTACGCCGCCTGTCGCCCCCAGGGTATCTACGCTCTCGATCTTCACATCGGGAAAATCCTCCATGACAGACTGTGCTGCATTGAGGGAGGAGGCATAGGTACTGCTCAGTCCGCTCGACAGGCACAGATACAGCACATTATGTCCCTGCTCCGCTTCTTTTCGAAATACCTGTTCATACGTATAGGGCGTGATCTGGCTGGTACCTGTGATCGAGCCATCTTTCATCTTCTGATAGAAATGATCCAGTTCCTCTTCTGTCTGCTGCCGGTCCATTACATATTCCTGATCATCGATCATGTATTTCATGGGAATGAAATGGATATTGTTGTCCGTTATATAACTGTTCTCCACATCTATAGAGGCATCTACATATATCTCATACATTTTTCTATTCTCCAAACCTCTGGTCACACCGTAACCAGCAATGGGGTCTTTTCCATTTCAAATTGGCCTTCGCCAACGGAAAACACCCTTGCATCCAGTCAGGACTGCAGGCACCGCATCAGACAGCAAAGTATTTGGTGCGGGTGTGTCCCGTAACAACCACTTTCTCTTTCCTGTACAAAACAGATTATGTAGCTTGAATAAGCAACATATGTGTATTATTATACGATTGTAGAGAGTGCTTACAACAACAAGCTTTCGCGTAAATGTAGTTTAGTGAACGTTTTTACACAATTGTGTATCAAAATACACATATTTACTGCTTATTGTCCCTTTTTCGAGATACTATTGTGGTTTTGGCAAGGACGAAATGAGCTATGGCTGCAGGTTCACAGCCTTCGGCTGTAAGCTATAGAGGTAAAGCAATGCAAAATAGAGAAAATCAGAAAAAACCTGAAAAAAAACGGACGTCCGACAGGACAGACCGCCGTGTCGTCCGTACAAAGAGGAGCATCCGCATGGCATTGACAAAGCTTCTTGCCAGTAAGCCCCTTGGGGAGATCACAGTAACAGAACTCTGTAAAGCAGCGGATATCAACCGCAAGACCTTTTACAATTATTACAGTGATGTTTCTATGGTTGTCGATGAGATCGAGGACGAAATCGCACAGGAGTTTGCCTCTTCTATCAATAAAATCGACTTTCTGGAGATCAGCAATGAACCGGAAGACATTTTCCTGCGCCTTGCCAGGCTGATTGAGAAAGATCTGGAATTTTACGCCAGCGTATTTGCTGCGAATGAACAGACTTCCCTTCTGATGAAGATTGTCACCCCTCTGAAACAGCAGCTCTGGGAAAGCTTTGCAGACACAGTGGGACACGATGCGGAAGAATTTGAGTTTCTGCTCGATTATTCAATATCAGGGATGATCGCAGTCTATAAAACATGGTTCAATACAGGCCGCAAACAAAATATTGAAGACCTGTCCCGCAAACTCAGTATTCTCACCTTCAAAGGCATCAAGGGGCTGGCCAGCATGTGACGACACTGCAATGATTTAAAGCGGACACTACAGAGCAGACAAAAAGGCGCACCGGATAACCGATGCGCCTTTTTCATTATCTGTTTTCAGTGGCTGAACGTCAGAATCAGTCGTCTGCGCCCTCCTCAAGAGCTGCAGCACGTGCTGCTACTTCCTTGGCCTGGACATCAGCGGGAGCCTGCTCATAACGTGCAAACTCATACATGTAATCGCCGCGTCCGCCGGTCATGGAACGGAGAACAGTGCAGTAATCAAACAGTTCGGACATGGGAACTTCCGCCTCGACAACCTGCTTGCCGCCGGGGATCGGGTTCATGCCAAGGACTCTGCCGCGGCGCTTGTTCAGATCGCCCATAACATCACCGGTATAGGAATCCGGGATCGTGACCTTGAGGGAGACAATGGGCTCAAGCAGGACGGGGTTGGCATCCATGATGCCCTTCTTGACTGCCTGGCTGGCTGCGGTCTTGAATGCCATTTCGGAGGAGTCTACAGGGTGGTAGGATCCATCATACAGAGTTGCCTTCAGGCCGACAACAGGATATGCAGCAAGAGGTCCCTTGAGGACGGTCTCGGCAATACCTTTTTCAACAGCGGGGAAGTAGTTCTTTGGAACGCTGCCGCCGACGACCTCTTCGTCGAACTCATAAGCTTCCTCGAGGTTTCCGGAGGGAGCGAATTTGATCTTAACATGACCGTACTGGCCATGGCCGCCGGACTGTTTCTTATACTTGGAATCGATATCTGCAGTCTTGCGGATGGTCTCACGATAAGCGACCTTGGGCTGGACAGTCTCGATCTCGACCTTGTACTCATTCTTGAGCATGCTCTTGACAACTTCAAGCTGCATGTCGCCGATACCATAGATCAGGGTCTGGCGGTTCTCGGAATCGTTGACCATCTTGAAAGTAAGGTCCTCGGAAGAGATCTTTGCCATCGCCTGGGCGATCTTGTCGATATCGTTCTTATTCTTGGCGTTGTAGCGGACATAAGTATAAGGAGTAGAGATGTCCATAGCGGGATAGACGATCTGCTCTGCCTTTGTGGAAAGGGTGTCGCCGGTCTTGGCGTCGCCGAGCTTGGCAAGTGCGCAGATATCACCGGCATGAACCTCGCCGATCTCACTGGTCTTGTTGCCCATCATGATATAGAGCTTGCCGATCCTGAGTTCGGACTCCATACCGGAATCATAGACGGTCTCATCAGTCTTGAAAGTACCGGAGCAGACCTTGATCAGGCTGTAACGGCCGATGAAAGGATCCACGATGGTCTTGAAGATGAATGCGGACTTGGGCTGGGAATCATCATACTTGGCAACGAATTCCTCGTCTGTCTTGAGATTCTTGCCAACTTTGGTGTGGCCGGCAGGATTGGGCATATAGCGTACAATATCGTCGAGAACATTCTCGATGCCGCTGCACTGTGTGGAGATACCGCACTCTACAGGGATCACGGAGCCGTCAAGAATGTTGGCTCTGACCGCCTCGCCGACTTCCTCTGCGGTGAAGGTATCGCCGCCGAAATAGCGCTCCATGAACTCTTCGTTGGTCTCTGCAACGGTCTCCATCAGAGTCTCGTGATACTGCTCAAGATCATCCTGGCAGTCAGCGGGAACATCACAGGGAGTAGACTTCTTGCCGTCCCACTTGTAGCCCTTCTGCTCGATGACGCTGACACAGCCTGTGGTCTTGTCGCCTTCATGAATGGCAAAGTGGAAAGGAACGATCTTGGGACCGTAGAGCTCTGTCAGAGCTTCAATGGTACGGCCATAGTTTGTGTCATTGAGATCCATATCAGAGACATAGATCATTCTGGGCAGATTGTATTTTTCACAGAGATCCCATGCGCGCTCAGCACCGACTTCCACGCCGGCCTTGCCGGAGACAACGATGATTGCAGCATCCGCTACGCTGATTGCCTCTTCCACTTCACCGACAAAATCGAAATATCCGGGTGTGTCCAGAATGTTGATCTTGCAGTTCTTCCATTCTACAGGAATCAGAGATGTCTTGATGGAGAAACCTCTCTTCTGCTCTTCCTTTGTGAAATCGGAGATGGAGTTTCCGTCTTCGACCTTGCCCATTCTGTTTGTAACACCTGTCAGATGGCACATGGCCTCTGCCAGAGTTGTCTTACCTGCTCCACCGTGTCCGAGCAGAACGACATTTCTGATTTTATCAGTTGTGTAAACTTTCATTGCTGACCTCCACTACATATTATTCTTTCTCGTTTTTATCAAAAACGCCATAAAAAAAAGCGGTTTTGACAAAAATCCTTGTCTATTTTACTAAATATAGTGAGTCATTACAAGTGCTTTTCCTAATAATTCCTCATATATCGTTACCATAGTTACTATTCAGCCCACACTGAAGGCAGTGCGTCTTTTCGTGCATCACTGTTCCGGTGGGACGCTCCCGCTCCGTGAAAAACGTAGCGGATACTAAGCCTTTTGCTGCGCTGACGCTTGCAAAAAGCAAGTACCGACGTTTTTCAAGGCCCGCCTTCACAGTAATGCACGAAAAGGCGGGCCGGGGATCAGAAGTGTCTGAACTGTAACTTACTATATCAAGGTTTTCCGGAAGCAGTATTGCTTACATGGAAATCAGGCCAAATACATTTGCGACAGAACTGGCCAGAATAATAATGACAAATACAGGGCAGATATATTTGATCATGAATTCAAAGATTTTTCTCCTGCGGAAAGCGTGGCCGTCCAGTGTGACCTCAGCGACGGCGGCAGCAATCGTCATGCGGCGGGTGACAAACAGGCAGATGCACAGTGCCGCAATGGGCATCATGACAGAGTTGGTCAGGAAATCAAAGAAATCCAGGAACTGCATACCGATGATCGTGACATCTGCAAGCGGACCGTATCCCAGGCAGGACAGAGAACCGAGGATGATCATGACAATACCGATCAGGATCGTACATACGGTACGGCTCATGTGGAATTCATCCGCGAAAGTTGCCACTGCACTCTCCGTCAGCGCAATCGCGCTTGTAAGTGCTGCGAACAGGACCAGCGCAAAGAAGACAATGCCGATGATGGAGCCGAATCCCATACTTGCAAATATCTTGGGCATGGTAATGAACATAAGAGAAGGCCCCGCACCCAGTGCCTGGGGATCTCCGCCGGAGAAAGCAAAGACAGCCGGGATGATCATCAGACCTGCCAGCATGGCAATTCCCGTATCAAAGATCTCAACCTGTATAGTGGACTCTTCGATACTGACATCTTTTTTCATATAAGATCCGAATGTGATCAGAATACCCATTGCGATCGACAGAGAGTAGAACATCTGCCCCATGGCTGTAATGACCGTCATCCAGGAAAAATTGCTGACATTCGGGATCAGGAAATACTTCACGCCCTCGACGGCGCCAGGTCGTGTCACGGAGTATATGCAGATGATCACAGCCAGAACGACGAGGATCGGCATCATAATCCTTGATACGCGCTCAATACCGTTCTCAACACCTGCTAAAATAACGACCAGGATCATAGCTACAAAGACCAGGAACCAGATCTCCGACGAAAAGCCGTTTGTGATGAATCCGCCGAAATAGCTGTCATCCGCCATTTCCTTCACGCCTCCGCGCAGATATTCAAACAGATATTTGCATACCCATCCGCCGATAACCGAGTAATAAGGGCAGATCAGCATGGGAATGATCGCATTGATCCATCCGCCGAACTTTGTACCCGCACTGCTGCCATAAGCATTGAAGGCTCCTACAGGGCTCTTTCCCGTTGCGCGGCCGATCGCCGTCTCCGCAATGATCATGGAGTAGCCAAAAGTCAATGCAAGTATAATGTATACAAGCAAAAAAATACCGCCGCCGTATTTGGCTGCCAGATACGGAAAGCGCCAGATGTTTCCAAGTCCTACGGAAGCGCCGGCCGCTGCCAGAACATAGCCGATCTTTCCCGAAAAACCATTACGTTGTGTCTCTTTGGTGTCCATAGAAATTATCCCCTTTCATGCGCTGAAATTTAAAAAACCTTATAGACAGCGCAGTATAGAAAAGCTTACCACAAATAAAGTAAAAAGTCATGTGTTATTTCAATTATATATGGATACATCTGCTTTTTTGTCTAAACCAAGCTGAAAAAAACCGGCACCTGACAGGAAAGCCAGATGCCGGTGCATAATAAAATCAGCGAGTTAAGCGGCCGCAAATGTCATGTTTGCGGGCATGCGCTC
The DNA here is from genome assembly GCA_900321785.1 of uncultured Lachnospiraceae bacterium. GTDB lineage: Bacteria > Bacillota > Clostridia > Lachnospirales > Lachnospiraceae > CAG-791. The sequence continues at coordinate 13,493 of ONXK01000014.1, forward strand.
ATAGCACCAATGATAGCACCAATGATAAAGCCCCATGATCCCCGATCAGCTCAGGAAGGGATTCGAGGGCTTGTACAGAAAGCTCTCATTCAGATCCGCGATCGACTTCGCGCCGCACATCTTCATAGTATCAATGAGTTCTGCGCCGAGTTTCTCGGTATAGACCGCAACGCCCTCTTCCGCGCCGCCGTAGACGGCTGTGACGTAGGGACGGGCAATGATAACGCCGTCCGCACCGAGGCAGAGAGCCTTAAAGATATCCGTGCCGGTGCGGATGCCGCCGTCTACGAAGATCTTCATTTCACCGCCGACTGCCTGGGCGATCTCATAGAGGACTTCCGCAGTTGCGGGGCACTGATCCAGGACACGTCCGCCGTGGTTGGACACCACAATGCCCGAAGCGCCTGCTGCCAGGGCTTTCTTTGCCGCTTCCACAGTCATGATTCCCTTGACGATAAAGGGCTTTCCTGCCGCGCTGATGACCTGTGCCAGTTCCTCGACTGTCTTGCTGCCTGCGGGCGGCTGCAGATTCTGCAGGAAGGGAAGTCCCGCTGCATCAATATCCATGGCCACTGCGAAACATCCGGAAGACCGGACCAGATCGAATTTAACCTTGAGAGTATTGACATCCCAGGGCTTAACGGTCGGAATACCGAAACCGTCTTTTGCCTTGATTGCCGCACAGGCAGCCTCCATGACTGCAGGGTTGGTGCCGTCACCGGTAAATGCAGCGATTCCGGCATCCGCGCATGCGGAGACCAGGATATCGTTGTAGGCAACATCATCCAGCTTATCTCCGTAGTGCAGCTTGACGGCTCCGACAGGGCCCGCGAAAAAGGGATACTTCATTGTATGTCCAAAGAAGTCCATGCTGGTGTCGGGCACAACATTCTCACTGATCGTATCCAGGTTGATACGGATCTTTTTCCAGGCGTCATAGTTGCGGATCGCAGTATCTCCGACACCCTTTGCTCCGGGTCCAGGCATCTGCGCGCCGCAGGCTTTGCCGTTGCACTGCGGACATGCCTTGCAATAAGGACCGATACATGTCCGTGCGTTTGCAAGAATTTCCTGATAGGTCATGATAAATCCTCCACTTTCACATATTTCATAAAAATTTTTATGTCAGTTTTTAAAAAGTGTGCCGATAATGCCGCGTCCAAGGCTGGCACCCAGGTTTCCGCCCAGGGTCTTGCCGAATTTGCCGAAGCTTCCGCCCAGAGCCTTGCCGGCTTCACGCCCCACTGTCCCTGCTACAGAGCTTCCGACCTGCTTGGCCGCACGCTTTTTGGCATTCGCCGCCATCTGTTCCTTTTTTTGCTGCTCTTTGGCTGCAAGCTCCTCTGCCCTGGCCTGCTCTTTGGCCGCAAGCTCGGCCGCCTTTGCCTTCTCGGCTTCCGCAGCCTCCTCAATGCCGCGCCTCTGCAGAAATTCATAAGCCGAATCGGGGTCATAGGCCTGGGAATATTTCGTATAAAGAATACTGCCCTTAATGCTCTGTTCTCTCTCCAGATCGGTGATCGCCCCCATCCGGCTCTGCGGAGGAAGGA
>ONXK01000153.1 GCA_900321785.1 uncultured Lachnospiraceae bacterium
GAGATCCGCAGAGAGCGTGATCTTATGGAAAAAGCTGTTCTGACGGACGGCTGGGACGGAAAATGGTTTGTACGTGCCTATGACGCCTACAGTCATAAGGTCGGTTCCAGCGAATGTGAAGAGGGCCAGATCTACATCGAGCCACAGGGCTTCTGTGTCCTTGCCGGCATCGGGACAAAGACCGGCGAGGCCGGACAGGCTCTCGAAAGTGTCCGTAAGATCCTTGATTCCAAATACGGCGTGAAGCTCCTGCATCCGCCCTACACCCGCTATCACGTAGAGCTGGGCGAAGTCTCCTCCTATCCGCCGGGATACAAGGAAAATGCCGGCATCTTCTGCCACAACAATCCCTGGATCTCGATCGCAGAGACGGTCCTCGGACACGGAAGCCGGGCATTTGAAGTGTATTGGAAGACCTGCCCTTCCTGTGTAGAGGAATTCAGCGAGATCCATCGCACCGAGCCCTATGTCTACTCTCAGATGGTTGCCGGCCCCGACGCCCCCAATTTCGGCGAAGGCAAAAACAGCTGGCTGACCGGCACGGCCGCATGGACCTTTACGGATATCTCTCAGTACATCCTTGGCCTCTATCCGACCTTTGACGGCCTGCGCATCGATCCCTGCGTCCCTGCGGATTTCGGTGACTTCACTCTCACCCGCACCTTCCGGGGCACTGTCTACCACATCGCCGTAAAGAACCCCGGCCGCGTAGAGAAGGGGATCTCCCGGCTCCTCGTCGACGGAAAGGAAGTTCCCGGCTGCATCATTCCTCACAAGGAAGGATCTGCCGAAGTCCAGGTCGAAGTCCTGATGGGCTGATCCCTTCCGGATTTTTCCAGGTCCCGCCCGAAAAAATGAGTCACAGGGGAAGGTTCTGACTGACTCATTTTGAAAACAAAATGAACTTTTGCATGCTCTCGTTCGGAAACCCCTCTGAACTCTTACATGCTCTCCTTCGGAAGCCCCTCTGAACTCTTACATGTTCTCCTTCGGAAGCCCCTCTGAACTCTTACATGTTCTTCTTTTAAAAAGTCCCCGGTATTTTGCCTAAAATACCGGGGACTTGCGTCTTTTGAACAGTGTCATTTTTTCACAATAACAGGGGCAGTGACAAGGGGACAGAAACAAAAGGACCGTCCCCTTGTCACTGTGGTACAATAATGATATCCACTAAAAAACACCACTGTCAAAAAACCGAAAAAAATGAAAGATAAGGGAAATACATTTAAAACAAAGACAGCCGGGGAAACCGGTTCGAATTTGAAGAAGGCACAGATCGATGAGGCAAAGGCGGAGGAAAAAAACACCTGGCTCTTCGAGAAGATGCCGGTACCCAGGGCCCTGGCTGCCATGGCGGTACCCACTGTCATCTCGCAGCTGATCGTCCTCATCTACAACATGGCGGATACCTTTTATATAGGACGCACAAACAATCCCTATATGGTGGCAGGAGCGGCACTCATCCTGCCCATTTTCAATGTCTGCATTGCGGTCGCCAACATCGCAGGCACAGGCGGCGGTACCCTGATCGCCCGTCTTTTGGGCGCAAAGGATCCCGGGAGCGCCCGCCGCATCGCTTCCTTCAGTATCTGGTTCTCCGTTTTCATGGGTTTGTTTTTTGCGGTCATGACGGCAATCTTCATGCACCCTCTGCTGACTCTGCTGGGTGCCAGCAGCCAGACATACCAGTTCGCGAGGCAGTACTGCACCTGTGTCATCGTCATCGGCGCGACGCCCACGATCACAGCCATGACCATGGGAAATCTCCTGCGAAATGTCGGCTGCTCAAAACAGGCGGGCTTTGCCATTTCCATGGGGGGAATCATCAACATCATTCTGGATCCCCTCTTCATGTTTGTCCTGCTGCCGCCGGGACACGAAATCCTGGGCGCCGGCCTTGCCACCGCCCTCTCCAACACCATCACCTGCACCTATTTCATCATCACCATCCTGCGGCTGCACAATCCCATCCTGCACTTTTCCCTGCGGGACGGCCTGCCCGGCACCGCCCTGCTGGCATCCTTTTTCGGTGTCGGCCTGCCGGCTGCTATGGGACCTTTCCTTTTTGATCTGGATTACATCGTGCTCGACCGCCTCATGGCCGCCCACAGTGACATTGCCCTGGCAGCCATTGGCATTGTCCTCAAAGCAGAGCGCCTGCCCCTCAATGTCGGCATCGGCCTCTGTCTGGGCATGGTACCTCTTGCCGCCTACAACTACTCCGCCGGCAACCTGCCCCGCATGCAGTCTGTCCTCAATACAGCCCGCACTGCGGGTGTGGGGATCAGTGTCGGAAGCATTGCTCTCTATGAGCTCTTCGCGCCTTATCTGATCCGAATCTTCATCAATGATCCGGATACTGTCGCCCTGGGCACCGATTTCCTGCGCATCCGCGTACTTGCCACCATCATGATGTTCCTGAGCTTTATCTACGTCTACTTTTTCCAGGCTCTGGGGCAGGGCCGTGTGGCACTCTTTCTCGTGATCATGCGCTGGCTCATGATCAATATCCCCATGCTCTTCATCCTGGACCGGCTCTTCGGCCTATACGGCCTGGCCTGGTCCCAGTTTGTCAGTGACTGTCTGGTGGCCCTGCTCTCCTGGCTGCTCTACCGGACCTATCGAAAAAAACATCTGCTGACGATCCCTTGCTTTTTCGGATTTCAGAGCAGAATATTGTCACAAAAAACAGACCGGTGCATTCGCGCACCGGTCTGTCCGTGTTTTCACACAATCTGTTTATTTGGATTCGGCATCCTCTGCCTTCGCACCATCCGCACCGGCTTCTCCGGAAGCGGTGTCCTCCGCGGCACCATCCGCGGCGGCATCCCCTGCGCCTTCCACAGTCACATTACCGTCAGTGGTAATTCCCATCTTTTCCAGTTCCTCGGGAGTCAGGACGATCGCGTCGGTAGAGGCTGAATTTGCAATCTCCGTTGCTGCGGCCGCAGCTTCCTCGGAAGACATGGGATCAGAACCGATTGTTCCAAAACCGACGCCCCAGTGGAAAGAAGCCCATACCGCGCCGATCACGATCACACCGACGAAAACGCCGAAAATGATTGCCCAGAGCTTGTAATTGACCTTAATCTCATTCTTTTTCTTTTTATTTTTGATCTTGACTGTGTTGGACATTTCTGCCTCATCCTCCGTTTGACTGCTTTCTTTTCAGTGCTTCTCTTTCACGACCCTCCATCTGTCCGGCTGTTGGTCTGTCCTCCGGCCGCCACAGAAAGAAGCGGATTAATCTGAAAACATATAACTGCTGCCATGCGCCGCGCGCAAAGGCAATTATAACACAAATCCCGGAATACAGAAACATTAAAATATCAGTCTGTCGGACTGTCGGCCTGTTAAAGTTACAGTACAGACCCTACTGAAAACAGAGCGCCTTTTTGGCATCACTGTTCCGGCGGGGCGCTCCCGCTCCGTGAAAAACGTAGCGGATACTAAGCTTTTCGCGGATACAGAGTTCCGCGTCGTATGTCACACACACCGGAGCCGTTTTTTTACGGATGGCGTCGTCCAGCAGCTCCACTGTCTTGAGAGCCATTTTTGTAACGGGCTGAACAACTGTCGTGAGAGAGGGCGTCATGAATTCTGTGTAGTACTGCCCGTCATACCCTATGATCGAACAGTCCTCCGGGATCCTGCGCCCCGCCTCCCAGAGGGCACGGCATGCTCCGAATGCCATCGTATCAGAGACAGCAAATACGGCAGTAAAATCCGCACCGCTGTCCAAAAGCCGTTTCATGGTATCATAGCCGTTGGGCATGGAATATTCCGGGATCTCCTCACTCATATAGAATACCAGTCCCGGATCAAAGGCAATTCCGTTTTTCTCCAGAGCGCGGCGGTAGCCGGTCAGGCGCAGGGCGCCGACCCCGTGCGGATACTCGCCGGTCCTGCCTGCCAGAATTGCAATCCTGCGATGCCCCAGTCCGATCAGATAGCTGACCGCGCGGAAACTTTCTTTTTCATCATCGATGGAAACGGAGGAACATGGAAGCTGTTCCCCGGTTTTGGGGACTGTCACCGTACACAGTACATAGGGCACCCCCAGGGAATCCAGCCGGCGGTTGGGAAAAGAAAGCTGCCCTCCCAGGATGATCAATCCTTTCAGACGCCGCTCCTTGCAGACCTCCATGGCAACATTTTCGACCCAGTCATGCTCCTTAACCGCGTAAAGGAAAAAAGAATACCCCAGTTCGTCACAGGCTCTCTCAAAGACCGAGATCATCCCCTGAAAAAAAGGATTGTCGATCCCGCTGAACAAGAGGCCGATCGTGTTTGACTCCACCATTTTCAGGTTGCGCGCACTGTTATTGGGAACATAGTGATAGTCCTTCACCGCCTTCAGTATCTTTTCCCGTGTCGCATCGCTGACTCTGGGGTCATTATTGATCGCCCTTGAGACAGTTCCGACCCCAACGCCGCAGATTCTGGCAATATCCTTGATTGTAATGTTATCCGCCATAAGGCCCCCCTTCCTATATGACCTGCTCAGTATTACATCTCAAAAGACTTATCCCTCAGATTTCTCCCGACATGACCTCCCAACGACTTCCCAATGACCTTTCAATGCACTTTTCCTGATCCGCCCCGGCTTGTTCCGCATCTCAAAGAGTCTTCTCTTCATCTCCCGAAGGTCTCTGTCATCCGCCGGATCTGTTCCGCAAGAGACTGCGAAGCAGCGCCTTCCGCCATGCGCCAGCACCAGTTGGTACCTGTTGTGGATGGTGTATTGATCCTGGCCTCATCTCCCAAAAGCAGCCAGTCCTGCATGGGGATCACGCAGAGTCTTCCGACAGACGCCATTGCCGCGCGCACCATCGCCCGGGCAAGACGCTTTGTATCGTCCGACGCTCCAAATGCCCACTCGTCACCCTCTCCGCCGTCCAGGCCGGTGAAAGCACGTACCTGCGCCCTCTCCTCCGGAAGGATATGGTCGAGCCAGCCGACCATCGTCTCATTGTCATGCGTTCCCGTGTAGACAACACAGTTTTTGTCGTAATTATAGGGCAGATAATTGTCCTTGCCGCTGGAATCGCGGGAGTCGAAGGCAAATTCCAGAACCTTCATATTGGGATACCCTGTATCCTGCACCAGTTTCCTGACGGAATCCGTGATATAGCCCAGATCCTCCGCGATAATCGTCAGACTGGGTATCTCTTTCTCGATCGCCCGGAAAAGGCCGATTCCGGGGCCCTCCTCCCACTGTCCGATCCTTGCGTCCCGGCTCTCTGCCGGAATCGCATAATACTGGTCAAACCCGCGGAAATGGTCGATGCGAACAACATCAAACAGACTGCTGCAGCGCCGCATGCGGCTGATCCACCATGCATATCCGGTCTTCTCATGATGCTTCCAGTCATATAAGGGATTCCCCCAGAGCTGTCCGGTCGCCGAAAAACCATCCGGCGGACAGCCGGCGACAGCCTTGCAGGAACCGTCCTCCTTCAGCTGGAAGAGCTCCGGATAGGCCCAGACCTCTGCGCTGTCAGCAGGTACATAGATCGGAATATCTCCGATAATGGAAATGCCTTCCTGGTTGGCATACGCCTTCAGCTTCATCCACTCCTGCTCAAAAATATACTGCAGGAACAGATGGAAACCGATCTCATCGCGCAGCTCCTCCCGCGCTTTTTCAATCGCCTCCGGTTTCCGCATACGGACCGGCTCTTCCCACTCCCTGAATCCAGCTCCTCCGTGGGCGTCTTTCAGAGCCATGAAAAGCGCGTAATCGGGCAGCCAGGAGGCATTGTCCCGCAGAAAATCCTTATAGGGCAGGGCTTCTTCTGCGCCCTCCTGCTCTTTCCACCTTCGGTATGCCCTGCGCAGCAGAGGATATCTCGTGTTATAAAGCCAGGCATACGAAATGGAGTCTGCCGGGCCGTCATAGACCGCTTCCGCTGCCTCCGCTTCTGTCAGCAGTCCCGCCTTTTCCAGTGCGTCAGGTGAAATAAAATACGGATTCCCCGCAAACGCAGAAAAAGACTGGTAGGGAGAATCCCCGTAGCCGGTAGGACCTACGGGGAGAATCTGCCAGTACTTTTGTCCCGCTTCTTTTACAAAATCTACAAACCGATATGCCTCTTCGGAGAAGCAGCCTATGCCATGCTTTCCCGGAAGGCTGAAGATCGGCAATAATAATCCGCTAGCTCTCATATGGATTCCGCCTGTATCATTTTGAGTCTTTATTTATAGCAATGGTACAGCACCGGGGCCACTATGGTACAACAATGGTACCGCAATGGACCCCAGATGCTCCAAACAATCAAATCAGCCTTTGACAGCACCGGCAACAACGCCTTCAATGATATATCTCTGGCAGACCAGATACATGATAATGATGGGAATAATATCAATCATGATGCACGCCATCATCGCGCCCATATTGACAGTGCCGTAGCTTCCGCGGAAGTACTGGATCGCCATGGGAATCGTGCGGTATTTTTTGATATCCAGGACCAGAGTAGGCAGAAGGTAATCGTTCCACACCCACATGGTCTCAAGGATCGCGGTAGAAATGATGGTGGGCTTGAGAATCGGCACCAGGACCAGGAAGAAGGTCTGCAGCGGACTGCAGCCGTCGATCATGGCCGCCTCTTCGATCTCAAGAGGAATGCCCTTAACAAAGCCCGTAAACATAAATACTGCCAGGCCGGCTCCGAAACCCAGATAAATAATGCAAATATTGTAAGGATTATTCAGATGCAGACGGTCTGCTGTGTTGGCAAGTGTAAACATGACCATCTGGAAAGGAACGACCATACTGAAAATGCACAAAAAGTAAAATGCCTTCGAGAGCGGACCGTTAACACGAATAATATACCACGCCGCCATGGAGCAGCAGACCATGATCAGAACAACACTCATAACTGAGATCACAAGGCTGTACCAGAAAGATCTCAGGAAATTCATGCTTGTGACGCCTTCAACATAATTGGCAAGCCCCACAAAATTCTCTGCGGTAGGCAGCTGGAAGACACCTGATGTTGTGATCGCCTTGTTCATCTTGAGTGAATTGATGAAGATGGCAAAAATAGGATAGACATAAAATACGCATATGACCGCAAGTACGATACTCGCAATCACGCGGCCTGTTTTTTTATTGGATTCCATTTCTGTTTCCTTCCCTGCCGCAAAAAGCGGCAAAACTCTTAGGGCTCAGAATCTGCAAGCATATGTACATATACCGGGAATGGCTTACAGATCTTACTGCTGTACTTCTTTTGATGTTGTGGCGCGCAGCTGAATAAGCGCGATGACGACAACGATCAGGAAGAAGATCACAGCCTTGGCCTGGCCGATGCCCTTCCACTGCGGTCCGCTCCTGGCATAAAAAGTATCATAGATATTCAGTGCAAGGAGCTGAGACTTCTTGGCAGGTTCGCCGCCCGTCAGTGAGAGGTTCTGATCAAACATCTTGAAGCCGTTTGTAAGTGTCAGGAAAGTACAGATCGTGATCGAAGGCATGATCATGGGAATCTTGATCTTGAACAGGATCTGGGAGGGTGTTGCCCCGTCGATCTCTGCCGCTTCAATCAGGTCTCCGGAAATATTGTTTAAGCCGGCGATATAAATGATCATCATGTATCCGATCTGCTGCCAGCACAACAGGATGATCATGCCCCAGAATCCGTTTTTCGCGGACAGAGCCAGAAGAGGCTGGCCCCACTTGGAGAGCAGTCCGTTCAGCAGTGTCTGCCAGATATAACCCAGGACGATGCCGCCGATCAGGTTCGGCATAAAAAAGATCGTCCTGAAAACATTGGTTCCTTTCAGCCCTTTGGTCAGTGCCAGAGCGATTGCAAAAGCCAGAATATTGATCAGGATACTGGACAGAAACGCGAACAGCACAGTGAGCCAGAAAGCATGGGAAAATGTGTCGTCTGACAGAACTTTTACATAATTGGAAAGTCCGACAAGTTTAACATTATTGACAGTAGTGAATTTACAGAAAGACAGATAGATTCCCCAGATAAACGGCCAGACAAAACCGATTGCAAATGCCAGAGCCGTTGGCAGCAGGAATATCGGCCACCATTTTCTGATTGATTTTCCAACCATGGAGTCCCCCTTTTCAGAAATGAAAAAACAGACCGTTCCCGCTGCCCGACGTCAGGGAAACGGCCTGTTTCTGATTCACAGCTATTTATTTACAGCTGTATAATTGCAACTGTT
>ONXK01000066.1 GCA_900321785.1 uncultured Lachnospiraceae bacterium
ACTGATTGATGGGGGTTGTCAACTGTTGAACTGGTTAACCGTGCCTGTCACTCTTAAGTCTTCACTCTTTAGCCTGTCACTCTTAAATCTTCACTCTTTAGCCTTCACTTTTTAGTCTTCACTCTTAAGTCTTCACTCTTAAGTCACCCTTTATGTGAACAAGGGGACAGATACAAAAGGACCGTCCCCATATCCGGCTGCTGGCCGTCGTGCGCCTTCCAGGCGCATTCTGTCATCTCCAGATCGGTAAATACTGCCTTGAAGCTGGAATTTTCCGGGCTGCAGGCATAGATTCCGAAACGGATCTTTCCGGCTCCTTCCCACATATGGCAGACACGCATCTGGGTAAATTTCACTCCGTCCTGAGAGCATTCGATGCAATAGTCATCTTCCCGCCTGCTGAAGCGGTACCACATGGTTTTCACATGAGCAGGAATTGCCGTCGTGGCCCAGTCGGAATATCCGTGGTTGGTGACCACGGAGCCAAGATGCTGGAACTCTTCATTTTCGTATTCGACAGAGCCTTTCAGCCAGTTCTCCGAATCCAGATACATGACAATGCCGCACTGATCAAAGCGGTGTCCGCTCTTTGTAAAATCGGTTTTTACAATGAAAGAGAAGTACTTTTCTTCGGTTTCCATTTGCAGCACAGGCGCATTATCATTGCGGAAATGATAGTAGGTCCTCTGCCAGAGATCTGTATGGGGCATGGTCGTGATCTCAATCCGGTCCGACTGAATGCTGTAGTTTTCCGGTTCTCTCGTCCATTGCAGCTTGGAAATATCCCACATGATGAAATTCCTCCTGACAGTTTTTCTGCTCGTCTCTTTGTCAAAAAACATGCCTGCTACGTCTAAAAAAGTTCCTTATAAATCATTATCCTTTAAATACGCTTCCAGTGACTTAATCAGCTCTTCATTGTCCAGGTTATAAAAGAGTTTGGTAAAACATCCGGTGATCATCGGATTGAGGTCCATGTCAAGTTCCACCGATCTGGCGTCTCCTTTAATGCCGTAACATCTTTTCCCGTTTGCATAAGCAATACCAAGTTCAACACAGGCACCTTCGTCAGGGACTCTGCCATCCAGTACCATAAACAAAATGTCTGCCTTGAGCACTTCATCCCTGTCCTTTTGGAAGATCATCTCCGTTTTTTCTTCCTCTGTCTTCCCTTCAAGTTCAGGGGCCAGGAAGCCGTCGCGCTGAGGCAGGAACACCTCATAGCCATAGCTTTCCAGGAGCGTAACCAGTTTCAGGTTATACTCTCTTTCCGCTTCATTAAACAAAGGTGCGGCAAAATAGATTCTTTTTCCTTCGGCATCCTGCTCTGACGCCGCAGTCTCAGCGCGGACACTGGTGCCTGAATAATAAGAGGACAGGCCGACGGTCATGACAGCCATCAAAACAAAAGCAACAATTTTTACAAGACTCTTTTTCATTAATCCGCTCCTTTCATTCATTCTGACCATGCCGCTCGACAGAGCGGCAACGCGAGGAGAAATTCGCGGAGGCGATTTCTCCGAAGTGACCACAGGGTGTTTACAGCCGCCCCGCGGCAAAGACATCCGGAGCACAAAATATTGCATCGGCAATATTTTCACTCTTTATCCTTTATGAATGGAAAAACAGGGGGACAGAAACAAAAGGACCGTCCCCTGTCCCACTGCCGTATCTCCATCTGCACAGGAGCCTCTCCGCGATTTCCAGGAAAACGTACATCAGCGCGCTCATGCCCATGAGCAGCAGGATTCCGCTGTACATCTCCGGATATTTTCTGGCGTCCATGGAATTCATAATAAAATAGCCCAGTCCCGATGTTGAGGCAAAGAGCTCTGTGATCATCAGCAGCGCTACAGAAGTACCCAGGGAAGATTTCAGAGCAGTCAGGATTCCGGGCGTGATGCCCGGCAGGATCAGATGGCGGAGAGTGCCTGCAGGCCCTGCTTTCATGCTTCTCATTACATCCGACAGAGCCGGATCAATCGCGGCAGTGCTGTCTCTGATAATGATCGTGATCTGAAAAAACACTGCCAGGAAGATCAGGCAGATCTTGGAACTGTCTCCGATTCCCAGCATCACGACGATAATCGGCATAAAGACGACCTTGGGAACCGGATAGACCAGTCGGAAAAAGGCGCCCAGTACTGCGTCTGCCACCGGCGATCTGCCCATGAGGATGCCCAGCGGGACAGCACAGGCAAGCCCCAGAATCGTTCCCAGTGTGATACGCCGGAAGCTGGCCGCTATGTGCATCCAGGTCTTCTCTTCTCTCAGCAGACCTGCCAGGGTGGCGATGGTCTCGGCCGGTGTCGGAAGAAAATACCGGTCAAGTCCTGTTGAAGCGACCTGCCACAAAAGCAAAAGCGCCGCAATGCTCAGGAAGGTTCCTGCCATCGTTCTTTTTGTCATCTCTGCACTCCATTATCAGTCTTTTAAAACATGTCGAAGCATTGAAGCATTCCTGCGCTGAGACATCCGAGGCGAAATCGCGGAGGCGATTTCGACAATGACGTCCGGAGGAGATTTGCGGCCCTTCGACGCAAACCTCTTGTGTAAAAAATCGGCGCATCATTGCGGTTCTTCACGCTTTCCGACCATGCCGGAATTCTTTCGTGCACAGGCATTGTCGGGCTCTTCCCCATAGCTGAGCCCTGTCTGCTGCATCTGCAGCAGGGATTCCCGAATCCGGCGGCCGCGCTCATCCAATACAGCGGGATCGGGGTCCGTTTCCTGCCGGCAGCCATCCCAGGTTTTCCGGATCCTTCCTGTCTCCGGATCAAAAACCGCGACGCGGTCGCCCATGCACAGCGCCTCCTCGACACTGTGCGTTACGATCACGGAAGTCATACCTGTATCCTCCAGAAAGGTTTTCATAAAACTCTGCAGGCGCATGCGGTTGCGCAGATCCAGAGCTGAGAAAGGTTCATCCATCAGAAGAAGGGAAGCTCTGCTCATGACCGCCCGTCCCAGGGCAGTTCTCTGCAGCTGGCCGCCGGACAATTCCGCGGGGAATCTGCGGGCATACTCACGAAGGCCCAGATAGTCCAGCAGCTTTCCCAGTTCGTTTTCGTCCACCCTTTTTTTTCGCAGCCGCGCCGGAAGAAGAATGTTCTCCCGCACGGTCTTCCAGGGAAAAAGACCGTAATTCTGAAAAATGAGCGCAATATCATTTTCGGGGCCCTGCAGCGGCTTTCCTTTAAACAGAATCTGCCCATGCGTGGGTTTCAAAAGTCCGCACAGGAGCTTTAAGAGCGTGGTCTTTCCTGCTCCGGACTCACCCAGGATCGCGACACATTCACCTCTGCAGACCTGCAGGTTCAGATTGTTCAGGACATAGCGGTCCGGCTCCTCCGGATAAGAGAAAGAAACATTCCGCGCCTCGACAATGATGACATCCCGCGCCTCGACAATAATGTTTTCAGGTGGATTTGTCATTGTGCTACCATTTCCTCATAGGTAAAAGGACTGTCTAAAAGTCCCTTCTTTACCATAAATTCTTCGATACTTGCGACATCCTCCTCTGTCGGCACGCAGTCCGGCGTATAGGAGGGAACCGCATATTTGCCCTGCAGAGGTTCCGCGACATTTGCCTTTTCATAGAACAGGTCCAGATACGCATCCGGATTGGCATTGATCATCCCGATGGCTTCATTATAGGCATCCCGGAAGGCATCGAGGGTGCCGGTCCCGTCCTCGAGCAGGGTTTTTCTGAGCGTGACGACACTCTGCGAATAGTTTTTTCCGAGTTTCGTATCATCGATTACGGTGCCGCATCCGCGGGACTCGGCTTCGATTGCCAGAGGATCCGGCAGAATCGCCGCCTGAATATCGCTGCCTTCCATAAGCAGATCCAGGCGCAGGGTCAGCTTGGGAATATTGACCAGCTCCACGGAAGCCAGATCCACACCCAGATCCTCCAGATAACGGCCCACCAGATACTCCATCATCGTGTTTTCGGAGATGCCGATCTTACTGCCTGCAAGCTGTTCCGGGGCAGAGATCCCGGAGTCCGGAGAGGACGCCACAATAAATCTGCCTTCCGAAGCATCGCCTCCGAAGGCCATGGCCACCGTCTTCATCCCGTCCTCTGCCGAGGACTTGTTGATCAGACTCTGGACGATCATATCGGTCATCATTCCGTCCAGTTCACCCGCCTCATAGGCGACAGACTGATCGGAGGCACTCTGAAATTCGATGATCTCCACATCCAGACCATGCTTTTCGAAGAGGCCCTCTTCTACAGCCACATAGAGAGGAAAGCTGTCCGCGATCTGCAGGACACCGATCCGGACATGCCCGCGGGTCTTCTCCTGTCCGGTCTGCTGCTGTGCGCTGCCGTGCTGGTCTTCCCCGGCCTGCTGCTGTGCGCCGCCGGGCTGATCTTCCCCGGCCTGCTGCTGTGTGCTGCCGGACTGGTCTTCCCCGGCCTGCTGCTGTGCGCCGCCGGACTGGTCTTCCCCGGCCTGCTGCTGTGCGCCGCCGGGCTGGTCTTCTCCGGCCTGTTTTGATGACTGACCTCCGCAGCCTGCAGTAAGCAGACAGAGCAGCAAAAAGACGGCCATTGCGGCTGTACTTCGTTTTTGTATGGTTTTTCTAATGGTTTCAATCATCTCCGGCTTCCTCCTCAGTTTCTATTCTGCCAGGCGTTCTATTCTGCCAGGCGGGTTACTCCCGAATCGTGTTGCTATATTTTTCCGCATCAAACGGGATATCGCCCTGCCGGGCGGCCTCAAGATCCGCGATCATTTCTTCGATCCGTACACCCTCATTCAGTCCCGGATAGAGACAGGCTTCCCTGTCTGCATCCAGTATATAATAACTCTCATTCCGGGTATATGCCATGCCGAAGTTGCGGCGTCAATAATCGGTCGTCGGATGCATCTGTTTTTTTCTACTCTGTTACAGGATTTCCAGTCAGAGCTTCCCGGCCTGTTTCCAGGCAGTACTTCCAGAATTCCCGGACGCTCCGCTTCTCATAGAGTCCCTTCCCGGATGCCAGACAGATTCCATAGGAGCAGTCCAGCGGAATGACATGAAGAGCTGCAAATCGGTCCCGGTAGAAGCGGACATAAAGATCGGGACAGATATAGGCCCCCAATCCGTCAAGACACATCTGCAGGCAGGTTTCCGCGCTGTCAGATACAGCTGCGATCCTTGGAATCAAACTGAAGGATTCCATGATGGAAGAGCCATAGCGGCCGGCGATATCATTCTGCGTGTTCATAACAAAAGGGATTCCTGCCAGGATACGAATATCCTTTGTGCGGGTCAGAGCAGCCAGTTGTTTTTTCGAAATCAGCTTCTCTGAAACAGTCAATACCATGGATTCCCTGTACATCACCTCTTTACGGATTTCAGGATGATCCGGAACATCTCCGATCATCAGATCGAGTTCGCCCTTCAGAAGTTTTTTGACCAGGACCTCATTTGTCTGCTCTGTCAGACGGACCTGGACCCGCGGAAACTCGCTGTGCATGCGGAGCAGAATCGATGGCATGAGGATCCTGCTCCGTGTCTGTGATATGCCGACATGCAGGATATCACTGACCTCTCCTGACAGGTCCCGAAACTCACTGACCATGGCATCATTCAGACTGCGAAAGCGGATGCAGTACCGATAAAAGATTTCTCCCGCCTGCGTCAGACGGAATTTCGGTCTCCTGTCAAAAAGGCTGGTCCCCAGTTCTTTTTCCATGGCGGCCACATGGGAACTCAGGGTCTGCTGTGTGATAAACAGGGACTGTGCCGCCCCTGAGATACTCTCATGTTCCACGACTGCAATAAAATAAGTCATGTGTAATAGATTCATGCGCAATCCTCAATACAGATATTCATTTAACACAGATATTTATCTGTATTTTACACATACTAAATACAGTTTTCAATCTGTTTGCCGGCATGCTATTGTATGACTCAGGAAAAATACAGTTCAGGCTGCTTTAGGCATTAAGTCGCGGGGACTGAGTCACGGGGACTGTGTCACGGGGGACAGAAACAAAAGGACCGTCCCCTTCACCCCCTGTCACCCCAAGGAGTATTTACACATGGAAAAACTTGGATATTATAACGGGACCTATGGTCCTCTGGATGAGATGACGGTTCCCATGAACGACCGCGCTTCCTGGTTCGGGGACGGAGTATATGATGCCGGTCCGTGCAGGAATTATCATATTTTTGCACTGGATGAACACGTGGACCGTTTTTTCAGAAATGCAGACGCTCTGAAAATCGTCATGCCCGTCAGCAAGGAAGAACTGAAAGATCTGCTCAGCCGTCTTGTTCAAAAGATGGATACCGGAAATCTGTTTGTGTATTACCAGGTGACGCGGGGAACCGGGACCCGGAAGCATACTTTCACAGAAGGAAAAGGAAATCTCTGGATCACGTTCACTCCTGCTGAGATTTCCGACGGACATACTCCCATTCAGCTGGTGACGACAGAAGATACACGCTTTTTCCACTGTGATATCAAGACGCTCAATCTGATTCCCTCCGTAATGGCATCACAGAAAGCAAAGGAAGCAGGCTGTGCAGAGGCAGTCTTCTACCGCCCCGGGGGACGCGTGACCGAATGCGCACACAGCAACATACATATTCTCAAAAACGGGATACTGTATACAGCTCCGACAGACCATCTGATCCTGCCCGGGATTGCGCGGGCACACCTGCTGCGGGCCTGCAGCGCTCTGGACATTCCTTTCCGGGAACAGGCATTCAGTCTGCAGGAACTCTTCGAAGCAGATGAAGTCATTGTCACAAGTTCCAGCAATCTCTGCCTGCGCGCGGATCAAATTGACGGGATCCGGGTCGGCGGCAAGGATTATGCCCTGTACAACCGGCTCCGCGAGTATCTTCTGAATGAGTTTTACCTGAAAACGTAAATAGGGACGGTCCTTTTAACGTAAATAGGGACGGTCCTTTTGTATCTGTCCCCTTGTAACATCTTTTCAAAGACACAAGGGGACAGACACAAAAGGACCGTCCCATTATCACATTAACGAATTATAACCGCCTGTTCATAAAGGGCGGTGTAGCCGCGGCGGAAGAGTTCCTTATCATACAACTTGATCCTGCCGTAGGTCGGATCCGCGATCACTGCCTTACCGTTTTTGATGCCCAGGAATACGACACAGTGCTGGGGAGACCTCCATCTGATCTTCTCGCCGTTGACAACCCAGGTGGCTGTATCACGCGCCTGTCTGCAGTCAATGGTACACCAGACGATCACAGGATACCCCGCTCTTGTATAACTGGTGAGAAACTCCAGCGTTTTTCCGGCGTAGTATGTTGCTCTCATGGAGGAATTTTTCGCCCTCAGGTATCTGTTTGCCGTATTGACAACCACCGGAGCATAGCAGCCATAGGACCTGGCATTGCGGGGATTTCCGACAAAAGCTTTCCAGAAATTCACTTTTCCCACTGGTCCCTTGTCCAGGTATTTGTCTGCCAGATCGCATTTATCCGCTGTGACTCCCATAAAATCAAGTACCATTGCCAGCGAAGTCATCTCACATCCGGTGGGAAGAGCTGGATACTGGCAGATGGGCTTAAGGGTGTATACATCAGGCACACCAGGGTCACCGGGTTCAATGTTTCTGATCAGTTTCCCGTCCGGGTTTAAATAATAGTATCGGTTTCCGATTTTTTGTTTCCCAGTCAGAAGGGCACCGGGATGTCCCTTGGGGTTACAGCTTGCGTAGTACCTGCTGCCCTGGACTGTAAACCACCCCTTCACCATATGTCCGTCCTTGTCAAAATAGTAACGTCGGCCGTTGATCCTGCAGAAACCGGTACGCATTGCTCCGGGGCAGGGAGAGGAGGAGGGATCAAGAAAATAATTATATTTTCCGATGCGAACAAGACCGGTGAGGATCTGTCCTTTCCCGGCTGCACCTCTGACATAGCTGGCGAACCATTTCCTGCCTCCCACCGTAAAGAAGCCGACCTTCAGATTCCCATTTGAATCAAAGTAATACCAGCATCCCCGATAGGTTACAAAGCCTTTTTTATACTTTCCGTTTGCATCTCTCAGACGTACTCTACTGCCGCTTTTCACCCATGTATAGGACTGCTCTACAGCAGGCTGCAGACTTTTTTCTTCAATGAACCCGTCTGTTGATCCGACGGCCAATGCCTTTTCGGGGGCTGAACCGCGCGGGGCAGCGACAGCCGTCACAGACATCACTGTCGATATGATGAGCAGAAGTATCAGAGCAGCAATCTTTTTTCTACAGTTTTTATACATAGTTCCCCTTTTCTGTGTAAACAGGGACGGTCCTTTTGTATCTGTCCCCCTGTATCATCTTTTCAAAAACACAGGGGGACAGATACAAAAGGACCGTCCCTGTGTCACCCCTCTTTATTTCGCCTTCTCAAAAAGCTCGTTCCCTGTGTCACCCCTCTTTATTTCGCCTTCTCAAAAAGCTCGTCCAGCAGTGCTTCTGACATGGATCCGGTCTGGTTGTACACGATCTCGCCCTGTCTGTTCAGTATGACCGTGTGAGGCAGTATGGATGGCGATGCGCCGCACAGATTATAGAGATAATCATCCATAGAATCGACCGCGCACGGCAGCGAGACCGATTTTTTCTCCAGAAATTCCGGTACGTCTTCAAGCGGGTCGGAGGCGTGTATGATGAGTACAGCCGCGTCCTCGCTATGGGCCTGCAGGAAATCCTGGAAGATCGGAAGCTCCTGCACACAGGGGCCGCAATAGGTCGCCCACATGTTGATAATGACAACCTTTCCCCGATGATCCGCCAGATGGAAGGTCGAGCCGTCGATCAATTCAGCGCTGAAGTCCGCCAGCTGCTCTCCGATCGCGGTGCCGACCGGCGCACTGCTCGCATCGGCGCTGCCTGCGTCTGCAGTCTGCTGGTCTG
>ONXK01000156.1 GCA_900321785.1 uncultured Lachnospiraceae bacterium
CTGCTGTTAAGAAGGCTCAGTAATCTGATTCCCCGACAGTTATATGATTGATTTACAGAAGACCCGTCAGTGTTTTGATCCGCTGACGGGTCTCTTTTTTCAAAACCGCATAAAAATCAAAAATAGTGGTTGAATATCTTTTGTCCTTGTGTTAGAATTGCAAAGTCGGCTGACAAAGCCGGAATAATATAAAGGGGAATCATACAATGGCAGTATCACGGTCTCCAAAACCGTTCATGGGGGTTCGAATCCCTCTTCCCCTGCTATGATTCAAAGACCGTTGTCAGATGCTGACAGCGGTCTTACTTTTTGCCCTGAGAGCCTTATATTATGCGGATTCCGTCCCCTTTTTCGAGTTGTCTTGTGCTGTCGGGTGTATCATATCAGCCGTCTTATGACTTCCTTGTGCGAATCTGCAGCGGGCTTTTTGCTTCAGGAGCTGTCAATAGAAGCCGGTTCATGTTACAATTAGATTGCGGCATAAGACTAGCCGGGACGGGGATAGTCCCGTGGAGGGTAAGAAAAATGAGTGACAGAGAAAAAGCTAAGATTTTGATAGATCAGATTCCCGAATACAAAATTGAATTGGTTCTTGCATATCTGCAGGGCGTTTTTGATGGAGCTTCAGAGATTCCCAATGATCAGACGATCGAGGCCTTTAAAGAGATTGAGGAAGGCGGCGGGCATCTGTTTTCCGGATCAACTGAAGATCTGTTTGCAGAGCTGGCGGAGGATTGATCATGTTAGATGTGAAATATTCTTCCCGGTTCAAAAAGGATTTCAAGACCTGTACAAAGCGCGGGTATGATCTGCGGAAGCTTCAGACAGTGATCAATACACTCCGGATTCCGTCCCCACTGCCGGATGGGAACAGAGATCACCAGCTGACAGGTGATCATAAAGCTTATCGGGAGTGCCATATTTCGCCGGACTGGCTGCTGATCTACTGCTATGACGGGGATGTGCTTGTGCTCTACAGAACCGGCACACATGCAGATTTGTTTGGGATGTGAATCAGGCAGAAATCAGAAAGTATAATCAAATGGTGTAGAGATTGGTAAAAATACCTCTCCCATGATTCTGATTAATACCGTTGCCACACAGGCGGCGGCTTTTTTTATTCTTCATCGCGCAATACCCGTGACTTCAGCCGTAGGATACGCGCGAAAAAACGATACTCGCTTTATCGTGTGTACAATACCGCACGGAGAGAAAGGATACTTCAATGAGATTTGTGATTCAGGTAGTAGAAAAGGCATCAGTACGTGTCGTGGAAGAGGCAGACGGTACTGTCTCGGAAAATGGAGGCTATGTCTCCGGCAGCATCGGAAAAGGCCTGATGGTCCTGGTCGGGATCAGCGGATCTGACACAAAGGAGATCGCCGACAAAATGGTCGAAAAGATGCGTAAGCTCCGTATTTTTGAGGATGAGAACGGAAAGACCAATCTTGATCTGACAGCAGTGGGCGGCGAGGTCCTGCTGGTGTCCCAGTTCACCCTGTATGCGGACTGCAAAAAGGGCAATCGCCCTTCTTTTGTACACGCAGGCCTGCCGGATATGGCAGAACCGATGTTTGAATATATCGCAGATAAGTGCAGGGCAGCGGGCATGGCGGTCCAAACCGGTGTCTTCGGTGCTTTTATGAAGGTCTCTCTGGTCAATGACGGTCCCTTTACGATCGTCCTTGACTCGGACCAGATGGGATGGAGCTGAGCCATACGGCTGAGCAGGGGATATTCTTATGTCTTTGATGCAGGATTCCGGGGGGATTCACAGGAGGACTATTTTTGAAACTGGATTATGAGAAAGCAAAAAAACTCGGCGAGCGCGAGTATAGGAGAAGGCTGGTAAAAGGGCAGTACCCTTACCTTCCTTCGCTGGATGAGATGGTCAGCGAGATCGGGCGTATGCCGGAGATCAGCCTGGGAACGGCTGAAATACCAATGGATATGATCGTCGGCACAAGGACGAGCGGGCGGAAGAATGCCTTTGCTGCCAACTTCATGCCCCTGATGGGTATTGAGACAGAATTTGCCGCAAAGTGGAGCCGGCTCTATGATTCGCAGGTCGAAGAAGGGATCAGGGATCCGATCAAGGTCTATGAATTCATGAACCGCTTTTACGTGGAGGAGGGCAACAAGCGTGTCTCCGTCATGAAGTTTGTCGGTGCGGTCACCATCCCGGCGAACGTGATCCGGATCCGCCCGCCCAGGACAGATTCCGAGCAGAGCAGGCTTTATTATGAATATCTTGATTTTTACAAAGTGACAAAGTCCTTTGAGATCGTCTTTTCCGCGCCCGGACGTTATGAACAGCTCGCAAGGATCCTTGAACAGAACCTTCAGGATCCATGGCCGGCGGAGCTTCTAGAAAAACTCCATGTGGGGTTAACAGTCTTTAAGGAGATCTATTACGCAAAAGGCGGCCGTAAGCTCAATATCACGATAGGGGATGCCCTGCTGATCTACCTGAGCGTGTACAGCCTGGACAGCCTGCTGCGCGAGGGAAATGATGTGATCGGCCGCCGCCTGCTCAGGCTCTGGCGCGAATATATCGCAGCTTCCCAGCCGGAGGGAATTGCCCTGATCGAAAGGCGCGAGGATGCGGAGACAGTTAAAAAGAAATCGCCCCTTGCCAAAGTGGCGGATCTGGTCGGCAGGACAAATGCGGCCGGTGTGACGGGGGCCGCGGAGATCGCGGGTGCAGTCGCAGGGATCAGAAAGGGTGCGGATGCCGCACATGAGACCAAGGATGCGGTCAAGACCAGTCTGGAGTCCGTGATCCCGGTGGCATCTGTACCGGGGCATTATTCCCCCGCGCATCCCCTTAAGATTGCATTTATCCATGAGAAGAGTGCCGCATCTTCAGGATGGGTCTACGGCCATATGCTGGGTATGAACCACTTGAAAAATGCCTTCGGCAGCCTGGTGCAGACTATGCATTTCGACAACTGTACGGGCGAAGAAAACATCCGGACAGCCTTCGATACTGCGCGTGTGGAGGGCTGCGGAATGATCTTTACGACAGCGTCTTCCCTGGTGCCGTTTGCACTCCGCTTTGCAGTGGAGAATCCTGCTGTCAAGGTACTTAACTGCGGCGTAAACCAGATGCGGCACGCTCTGCGCTTTTATTATGGAAAAATGTTCGAGGCCAAATATATACTGGGAGCTCTTGCTGCCAGCCTGGCCGATGATCATCAGATCAGCTACAGGGCCTCGAAAAAAGATCCCACAGCCATCGCCAACGTCAATGCCTTTGCTATCGGCGCCCAGCTCACGGATCCATGCTGCAGGGTCCGTCTGCACTGGATCGGGGAGGAGCACAGGTCAGACAGTACGCCGCCTGACTATAGAGAGAAAGAGATCCATGTTTTTTCCGATATCGACATAATCCGTCCGGACGACGAAAGCCGCCGGTACGGAGTCTTTATGATCGACGAAAAGGGAGATTTTAAGCGCCTGGCCGCCTCGATCTGGAACTGGGGCGCTTTTTACGAGCTGATCGTGCGCAAGGTTCTTGACGGTACCTATGACAGCGTTCCTGTCTCGCAGAAAGACCGTGCGCTCAACTACTTTCTCGGGATTTCGTCCGGCATTATAGATGTGATATTGTCCGATGATCTTCCGCGTCCGTCTTTCCGACTGGCTGAAATGCTGCGGAAGGGGATCGCAGAGGGCAGGATCAGTCCATTTGAAGGCGTGATCTACGACCGGGAGGGCAAAGCCCATGGAGCAGAAGAGGCCTTTATGTCTACAGCGCAGATCGTGGGGATGGACTGGCTTGCGGAGAACATAGACGTCATGAATTAGACAGAGGCAACAGATGCCGGAAAATAAGACAGATGCAATAGAAGCCGAAAAAGAGACAGATGCAACAGATGCAGAAAAAGAGGCAGATGCAATAGAAGTCGAAAATAAGACAGCTGCCGCAAAGGATGCGTGATCCGAAGGGAGGATCAGAAGTGAAGATACTGGTTATTGCGGATACAGAATCCCGATCGCTGTGGGATTTTTACGACCCGTCCAAACTGGAGGGCGTCGATCTGATCATCTCCTGCGGAGACCTTAATCCGCATTACCTGGAGTTTCTGGTGACATTGTCCGGGTGCCCTCTGTTCTATGTACACGGCAACCATGATCATGTCTATGAAAAGACCCCGCCGGAGGGCTGTGAGTGTCTCGAGGACAGGATCGTTCACTTCAAGGACCTGCGGATCCTTGGGCTTGGCGGCTCCATGCGCTATAAAGACGGCCCCTTTATGTACACAGAAAGACAGATGCGTCGGCGGGTCCTTAAAGCAAGGCTTAAGGCTGCCTTAAGCGGAGGTGTCGATCTTTTTGTGACACACGTACCTCCCGCAGGGTGCGGAGACATGGAGGACCTTCCGCACAGAGGCTTTGCATGCTTCAATACATTTCTGAATGCTGTCCGCCCCCGCTTCATGCTTCATGGCCATGTTCACAAGACCTATGGCCATTTCCAACGCGAGAGAGCCCATGAGAGCGGAACCCGGATCATCAATGCCTACGATTATTATATTCTTGAAGTCTGAGCCCTGCCTTTTGTGGATTTTTTACATAGCAGGGGCGATTATTGCAAAAATTTTATCAAAGAATCACATATATGCAAAAACTTGCATTGAAAAAGATAGCTTCAAACTATATAATAATACAAGCAATATTTAAGCATCTGCTTTATTAAGGGAGGCAATTATGGGACAGATAGCATCTGATTATTTCAAAAAATATGGAAGTGCCTATATCGCGGAAAATCCGTTCACTGTGGAAGAACTGATCCGTATGGGATCTCATGATATTCAGGAGGAATATGCAGGGCTCATGGATTCAGAGGAATCTTATATTCCCGCCGAACTCCTGGCAAGCCTTCTGCGTGACCGCGCATTTTTCACCAATCTGTTAGCCCTTCGTGATTCGGGCGAGCAGGTCGTGATGAGTAATGTTTCGATTGCGATCACCTCTAACCATGTCGGCGTCGAGGGAATCAGCCCCGAAGATGCTGCCGAGAATATCATCGCCTTCTATGAAGATGAGGATGATGTCATGCAGACGATCCGCAGCGCTATGATCGGCAACGGCGGACGCGTCAGCGGGCTCTATGTCTTTGCGAACGGATGGTTCGGCGTAGAGACAGAAGAACTGATGGATATGACCTGGTTGGAGAAGGTTGAATCCGGCGAAGAAGAGCTTCCCTTGGAAGATGATTTTTATGAGCCTTCCACCAGCTATCTTTTCTCTGATGACGGCGAACTGATCGCTACCCCGGATTTCCATAACAATATCAATGCCTGGATGGGATTTGTCGAGCTCTTCTCCGCAGTCCATGAGGAAGCTTCCGCAGCAGATGAGGACATGCTTCAGGAAATCGAGATCGACGATGCAGCAAAGAACTATATCGTCTTCTCCGACGAAGTACAGCATGCAATCGATGCGGGCAAACCTATCGTTATCATGGAAAGTGCAGCTACTTTCGGCGGCATGATCTATCCCGGAATCTATGATTTCGCCCAGAATATGCAGAAGACCGTCAGAGACAACGGCGCATGCCCTGCTTTCGTCGCCATTATCCGCGGCGTCATCCACATCGGCCTGACAGATGATGAGATCTACTACCTGGAGAATAAGCGCGGCTCGATCTTTAAGGCATCCGCAAGAGATATCCCGATCCTTCTGGCCAAGAGGGCGGACGGCGTTATGACCATCGCGGCAGCTGTATCGGCGGCAGCTATGGTCGGCTGCACGGTCGCCTGCGGTTCCGGTATCGGCGGCGCCCAGATCGGCGCGGAGAAGTCCATGGATATCTCCACCGACCTTGAGTCCCTGGCAAACAACGCTGTGATGGTCGTATGTTCCGGTACAAAGCCGATCCTGGATCTGAATCTGACCATGGAATACCTGGAGACAAAGGGCGTTCCGGTCATCGGCTACGGCACAGACCAGATGCCCGAGTACATGGTCCGCGGCAGCGGATTCCGCCTTACCTATCGTATGGATACACCCGCTGAGCTGGCTGAGGTCATGAAGATCAAGGCTAAGATGGGCATTCCCGGCGGCGTCCTGGTCGTTAACCCTGTTCCCAAGGAGTACGAGCTGGATCCCGTTAAGACTCGTATGGCTGTCGGCGAGGCTATGCACGATGTGGAGAAGAACCACGTTCAGGGCAAAGCGATCACCGGCTATATGATGGGACGTATCAGAGAGTACCTCGGCAAAGAGAGTATGGAATCCCAGAAGGCATTCCTTCTCAACAACGCCGTCCTCGCAGCAAAGATTGCTTCCGCTCTTCGCGGCAG
>ONXK01000159.1 GCA_900321785.1 uncultured Lachnospiraceae bacterium
ATCGGAAAGATTTCTTCTGTCCTGGTACCGGTCATGGCAGGTCTGTATATTCTGATCGGACTCTTTGTCATCATCACCAATATCACAAGACTTCCGGGCGTTTTTGCCATCATTATGAGGGACGCCCTTAACTTTAAAGCCATCTTCGGAGGATTTACAGGGTCCTGTATGGTGCTTGGCATTAAGCGCGGACTGTTCTCCAATGAGGCAGGTATGGGGTCCGCGCCGAATGCTTCGGCATCCGCGACAGTCAGCCATCCCGCAAAGCAGGGACTTGCGCAGATCATCTCTGTTTATATTGACACGCTGCTGATCTGTTCTACGACTGTCTTTCTGATCCTCCTCACCGGTGACTGGGCAGACAGCGGATACTCCGGCATTCCACTTCTGCAGCAGTGTGTCGCCAGAGTTATCGGCCCGATCGGCATCCATTTTGTAACAGTCATCGTGTGCCTCTTCGCATTTACCTCCATCATTGGCAATTATTTTTATGCGGAGGCCAATATTCTGTTTATCACCAAAAACAAAATGGTCATGACGATTTTCCGGATCGCGGCAGCCATCATGGTCTTTATCGGTGCAGGCAACAGTCTGGATGTTGCCTGGAGCCTGGCGGATATCACGATGGGCCTTGAAGCGGTTGTCAATATTATCGCGATCCTGCTCCTGGGCCGCATTGCCTTTAGGCCGGCCTGGATCCCGTCTTCCATGAGAGCAATATCGGTCTCCATGATACCGATGTATGGAAGGATCCCCGGTAATAAACCGGAAGATGCGCATTTGCGCGTAGGAAAATATGTCGCTGACACGACCGTGCCCGGCGCGAGCGTCTCGCATGCGGGACGCTTTTTTATGGGGAATGCAGGGAATACGAATTCGGGTTTTGCAAAAAAGGAACTACGCAATTTGTCTAAAAAAGTCTGTAAATTCGAACAATTTAAAGAAAATAGATAAATTTATTGACAATTCGGCTCAAAATGATATAATAATTACATCAAACAGATAGACGTTTCCCGGGTAAACAAATACAATCGACAATTGAAACTGTTGTTAAGTCAATGAGCAATTGGTTGTTTGTAAACGTCTTGAAGTATTTTTTTTCATAAGGCCGGTTTCGACCAGCCTGCATGGTAGCAATGGAATCCAGGTAAAGGAGGTACGGTCCGAAGTACAACTAAAATTTTACCACCAATGCAACCAGTAACGATCTTTTTTCAAAGCAACTGTTAAAATCCAGGAAAGGAAGGTACGGACCAATTATCTAAGAAATCTTAGCACTATAAAGTTCGTATCGAAAATCATCTGATTACTGCAGATCGTTCGTGAAGGGGCAGGTAAATTTGCAATAACAACGTGATTTATGTATTTTTCAGATAACGAATTTCACTGATGGGATGTCGACCCCACAATGATTTTTGTGAAGCAGCATCGGAGAATCACAAACCGGATGACGTGAAGAAGTGATTAGTCGGAACATTGATCCGCTGGTGTGATTTCAGAAGATGGAGAAGATAGATAAATCTGCATGATCAGAATGGTTTTCCAGAGAGTCACTGAATAGTAGATCAACACTAAGTGAACCAGCACATCCATATGTGATGAAAGACGTTCCGGGTACCTTCTGCAGACGAGAAATGCAGGAGAGAAATTAGTTGATATCGATCCAGTCTCTCAAAAATTACAGAAAACGGAGGTAAGCACCGTTGGACAAGAATTCATGAGAAGGGATGTTGATCGCAGGCAGGACATGCCGCACAACATCCCTTCTCTGATTTTGCGGATAATCACAGTTCTTTAGGATTTCCCAATTTTGTGTAAACAGAAAGCACGGGACAATGGAGTCTGCCGGGAGAAGAATCCCTGTTGACTCCATTTTCTTTTCTCTTCACAAAAGATTCGTTTTATTTACACGATTGCGATATTTTCTTTGAGGTGTAAATCTGGTATATTTACCGGATAAGAAATCATGTCATTTGGAAAAACAGGAGACAAATCTTATGTGTGGAATTTGCGGATTTACCGGTAACATTACGGGATGGACATCCGGGGAAAATAAAGAAGCGGCACAGCAGAATCGTGCTTCGGATACAGTGAAAGTGCAGGTCGCAGGCAAGGCGGAGAACGCGGAGGGCAGGAGTCAGGTCCTGACCAATATGATGAACAGGATCATCCACCGCGGACCGGACGGAGGCGGCCAGTATATTGACAGCGGAATCGCAATGGGATTCCGGCGTCTGTCGATCATCGACCTCAAGGGCGGCGATCAGCCCATGGCGACGGCGGACGGGAGCAGGATCATTTCTTTTAACGGAGAGATCTACAACTATCGGGAGCTGCGTGAGGATCTGAAGATCAAGGGACACACATTCCTGACAAATTCAGATACGGAAGTGCTGCTTCACGGATTTACAGAGTACGGACCGAGGATCCTGAACCGCCTCAGGGGCATGTTCGCGTTTGTGATCTGGGATGCGCGCAAAAAGGAGCTTTTCGGTGCCAGGGATATGTTCGGCATCAAACCTTTTTATTATGCGCAGATCGACGGAAACTTTGTCTACGGCTCCGAGATCAAGAGCATCCTGGAGTACCCCGGATATGACAGGCAGGTCAATCTGCAGGCGCTCGAAGAGTATATGTCATTCCAGTATTCTGTGCTGCCTGAGACCTTCTTCAAGGGTATCTTCAGGCTGCCGGCAGGACATTACCTGGTCTGGAAAAACGGAAAGATCAGAACCCGCAGGTATTTTGATCCTATGCTTACTCCCCGCTCCCTGGATGAGAAGAGCGATGCCGGCAGAAAGAAAAAGAACGCCGCGGCCGGCGGAAAGAAAGATGCTGCGGCCGGCGGAAAGAAGAGAGCGGACTCCGCGCACAAGAGGCTGGTCAACGAAATCGACCGCGCAGTGCGGGAATCTATCAAGTACCACATGGTGAGCGATGTGGAAGTGGCTTCACTCCTGTCCAGCGGCGTGGATTCGTCCTATGTCGCCGCCAACTTCGGCGGATCAAAGACCTTTACGGTCGGCTTTGACTACGAGACCTACAACGAGATCCCCTACGCGGAGGCGCTCTCGAAAGAGGTCGGTATTGAAAACTACAGCAAGATCATTACGACAAAGGAGTACTGGGAGGAGTTCCCCAGGATCCAGTATTATATGGATGAGCCCCTTGCGGATGCCTCTGCCGCAGCCCTCTATTTTGTCGACCGGGAAGCCTCGAAACATGTCAAGGTCATTCTTTCCGGAGAAGGGTCCGATGAACTGTTCGGCGGCTATGTGATCTATCATGAACCCCTGTCTCTCAACGGCTATCAGAAGCTTCCTCAGGGCCTGCGCCGGGCGGCAGCCAAAGCGGTCTCCGGCATTCCCGGCCATCCAAAGGGCAAAGGCTTTATTCTGCGCGGATCCAGATCCGTAGAAGAGCGTTTCATCGGCAATGCCAATGTTTTTTCAGTAAAACAGAGGAATAAAGTGCTGCGGTACGTCTCCCCGCAATCTGACCCCAGGAAGCTGACCGCGCCATATTACAGGAGGGTGAAGGATCTTACGGACACAGAGAAGATGCAGTATATCGACCTCAACTTCTGGCTGCAGGGAGATATTCTACTCAAGGCTGACAAGATGAGTATGGCCCACGGGCTGGAGAGCCGTGTTCCCTTCCTTGACCGGGGCGTGTATATGGTTGCAAAGGATCTTCCTCTGGAGGAGAAGATCAGCGAGACCAACACCAAGACGGCTTTCCGCGAGGCGGCACACCGTTATCTGCCCGCCGCGGCGGCCGAGAAAAAGAAGCTGGGATTCCCCGTGCCGATCCGGATCTGGCTTCGCCAGGACAAATATTACAATATCGTAAAAAAGGCTTTCTGCAGCCCGGAAGCAGAGAAGTTCTTCCATACGGCAGAGCTGATGAAACTCCTGAATGCCCATCGTGCCGGCAAAGAGGACTACAGCCGCCATATCTGGAACGTCTACACCTTCCTGGTGTGGTACCGCCAGTACTTTGTACCGGGCGCCTGCGCCGTGACGATCGAAGATGAGCTTGCCATGGAGCATATGCACGAAGATAAAAACCGTGCCGCCTGCAGCAGCCTGTAAACAGCAGTCTGTTCATTCCGTGAGTGACCGGGCGGCCCGCCGCGTGACCGGATCAGACAGGGGGACAGGCAGTACGATATGTGACCTTTTAAAAAATGGGAGCAGGCAGCGCGGCACTTGACCAGGACACTTGATCAGGACACTTGACCAGGAAGGCCGGGTTGGTAAAAGACAGTTGCCTTTTAAGAAATTGTGTGGGAAAATAAAAAGGATCTGTACATTGATTCTTTGGGCGCAATGAAAAAAGCCAGGGAGGTAAGATATGGAAATTGGAACTGTTATAGGCCTTGCGGCATTCGGTGTTATGGCACTCATCGCAGTTCTGGTGGGAATCATCGCGGCAGTTTCTACAGTATCCGGGATTGATACACGCGATAATGACGGAGACTGATCAAGTACGAGAGTGACAGCCTTGCGAAAAAAGGATTATTTGCGATGCGTAAAAAAGACCGGTTTCCCTGTAAAAAGGGGTGCCGGTCTTATTTTGCGCAGCGTGAATTGCAAAAGTAAACGCAGGTGCAGGACTAAATGCAACTGCCACTTTAAAAGTTAAGTAAAATCAATAGTTTCAGACGCCAAAATAGCGTATTATTGTTATAATTGTAGTAACTTCCCTCAAAAAAACCTGTTTTTAGACATCCGAAAAAGACCGCTGGAAATTCAGAGTGCGAGACTGAATGCTACCGGCCGCATTGAAAAATGTGAAAAGTCGCTTCCAGTCTGACAGCAGATTTTGAGAGAGAGGTTAACGGTTATATCTTATCAGCTTAGGCGTCAGGTTCACTTCATCGGGTGGTATCGGCTTAAGCTGAATTTTTTTTAAAACATCTTCGCCCAGTGTTTTTTCAGCCACCTGGTAAGCTGTTTTCCCATCAAGGCTTTTCCTCGGAGTGGAATTGATATGGTTCACAATGAGGTTGACATCCCATTGTGTAAGGAACTCGAAAGCTGTTTTTTTAGGGAGCACCATACGCAGCATCGTGTGTACATTTTCCACACCGGGTTTCTGACAGCTGCGCATAGCGTCACAATAATAGATGCTCGTCCTGACAATGCCCTCGATACCGTTTTCCAGAGAATCCGGATCCCCGAATTCTGTACCGCGGTC
>ONXK01000221.1 GCA_900321785.1 uncultured Lachnospiraceae bacterium
GACCCAGAAAAGGCTGACCGGCATCACCAGGACCATAGCGGGCAGCATATCGGCTGTGGGGAACATCTTGACCTTGATCATACGAAAACCTGTTGCCAGCATCAGGAAGCCGCCGCAGGCCTTAAAATCATTGATCATTGCAGGAGTGGTGTGGGGGATGATGACTCCGCCCAGTGCAAACAGGATGAAGAAAATGATAAACTGCGGG
Source organism: uncultured Lachnospiraceae bacterium (assembly GCA_900321785.1). GTDB lineage: Bacteria > Bacillota > Clostridia > Lachnospirales > Lachnospiraceae > CAG-791. Next base: position 209 of record ONXK01000221.1, read on the forward strand.
ATCGCAATGACGCAGACCACAGCGCCCAGTGTGCATGCAAAGATCAGGGCTGTGAACAGATCCAGGACTGATTTTGCGAAGAGGATACTGTGGTCGCCGCTCATGCCTGCTACGAGGGAACCGTAGATTCCCGTTCCGCTGGCACAGAAGAGGACGATGATCGTCAGCAGCGTAGCGTTGAACTCCTCCTGGGAAATGCGGGAGTTGTCGGCAGAAATAAACCTGCTGACAAATTTCTGCATCAGACCGCCGGCTTTATTGATCTGGTCACCAAGATGAACAGCGAGACCGATCATAGTTCCGATGATGACGGAAAAAACGACAGCCGGCATGTTTTCCATCAGGACGATGGTACTGATACCCATGGCCATGGAGCAGCAGCCGAAGATCATATTGACTTTTTCCTTAAAATCATCTGTAAGCTTGTTGCCGATCAATGCTCCGATGATTCCTCCGATGACGACAGATAATGTGTTGACAATGACTCCCAGGGGCATACTGGTTCCTCCGTTTTAAAAAGACACCGGATGGATGACAGGCATCCATCCGGTGTTTTGAATAATCACTTAATAAGGTTGTACATATAGATGTGTGATCATATCAGACCGCATAAGTTGCAGCTGTCAGATCAGTCCATGAATCCCATTCTCTCGAGAGTTGCAAGGACCTGATGTCTGCCTGCCCATGTGCCGTCGATGATCCTTCTGGCGCGCACGGAGTCACCGATGTTGATGATCTCAGTGCAGGGAAGACTCTCGGCCAGCTCTGTCATTTCTGCAAGTACAGGAGCGTTTGCTCTCATGCCGAGGCAGATGAAGCCATAGTCGAAAGGCATCTCGACGATCTCGCCCTGAGGAGTCTTGACGACGAAGGAGTGAGGACGGACTTCCTGCAGAGCTGTGTTGGTCAGCTGCTGGACATTGTATTTCTCCATGCATGCGCCGGTGCTTGCCTTGGAGGAAGCATCCAGACCGTTGCCGATGATGGGCATCATCTCGATGATGGAGACATCCGCACCCTTGGGAGCGAAGAACTCGACAACATCAAGGCCGACAGCGCCGCCGCCGATGACGATGACCTTCTTGCCCTCGAAGCTCTCGGGATATGTGCCTTTTTCAACGTTCTCGATCACGTCAAAGACGGTGTAGACATCTGCGTCTTCCTTATTCAGGCAGTCATGCAGGCCTTTGATCGGAGGAAGAAGAGCAACAGAACCGGTGCTGTTGACGATCAGATCGGGATTCAGAGACTTGACAAAGTCTGCAGTGGGCTCTGTGCCGGTCATGATCTTGAGGTTGTGAAGGTGCTCTGCGCGATAGATCAGATACTTCGGCAGATCGCCCAGTCTGTTCTTGTCCGGGATCTTGGAGATCTCAGTGGCAAGACCGCCGAGAACATCCTTCTTCTCGATCAGAGTGACGTTGCAGCCGACTTCTGCTGCAGTACATGCAGCTTCCAGACCAGCGGTACCTGCGCCGATAACGACCACGTTGCAGGGCTTCTTGACCGGATTCTTCTTGTATTCGTCGCCGTTGATGATGTCGGGGTTGACTGTGCAGCGAAGAGGACGGTTGCCGCCGATACGGTTGCCGACACATCCGATGTTGCAGGAGATGCACTTGCGGATGGTGTTGACATCGCCGTATTTGGCCTTGTTGCACCAGTCGGGATCTGCGATCAGACCACGGCCCAGACCGATCAGGTCTGCTGTGCCGTTCGCGATGATATCTTCAGCGACCTGCGGATTGCGGATGTTGCCGATTGCTACACAGGGCTTGTGGAACTTGTCCTGAACAGCCTTGGCCATATATGCTCTCCAGCCGTCAGCCAGCCAGTTCGCGTTGATCTGGTACTGGATGGTGGGGTTCAGAGCGGAAGAAGTGTCGAACATGTCAACGCCGTCGTTGAGGTACTCGAGGTACTCAAGTGTATCTTCCACATGGTTGCCGGGATCGACAAACTCATCGACGGACAGACGCAGGGAGATGACCATTCTGGGGCCTACAGCCTTGCGGACTTCATCGATGACCATACGACAGAAGCGTGCACGGTTCTCTGCGGAGCCGCCGAACTCATCTGTACGATTGTTCATGGAAGGGGAAAGGAACTGGCTGATCAGATAGGAGTGACCTGCGTGGATCTCGACAACGTCGAAACCTGCGATCTGTGCTCTCTTAGCAGCTTTGCCATAATCCTTTGCAATGCTCTCAAGCTCTTCTTTGGAAAGAGGACGAGGAATTTCTCCGCCCGGCTTGGAAGGAAGCGTGGAAGAGGAGACAGGCTGCATTCCGATTCTGGAACCCATAGCAGAAGCGCCTGCGTGGTTGATCTGAACACCGATCATGCTGCCGTATTTGTGGACAGCTTCGGTCAGATTCAGCAGACGGGGAATGTAGCAGTCCTGGTCGATCCTGAGCTGTGTTGTACCGTTGGAGCCTTCAGGATATTTGACACATACATTCTCTACCAGAATCAGGCCGGTCCCGCCGCGTGCACGTTTTTCATAATACTTGATATGCTCGTCGGTCAGCTCACCTGTATGTCCTGCCAGGTCACTGCCCATAGGCATCATAACAACACGGTTGGGGAGAGTCAGCCCATTGATGGTAATGGGGCTGAATAAATGTTTGTAGTTGTTTTGCATATTGCAACACATCCGATAAATAACGACATATTTACCTACATTACTGCTAAATATAATTATACGACAAACAATTATCAAAGACTAATTCATGTTTTTCCATCGATTAATAGCTTTTAGCTATCTATCAGGGTGTCTTTTTTCTGATCCTATAGACGGGCTATAGGTGTTCCAGAGACCTTTAATTGACCTTCCATAGACAGGGAAGTGTATATTTCAGGAATATCTGTACATTCCGAAAAGCTGGCCGA
>ONXK01000161.1 GCA_900321785.1 uncultured Lachnospiraceae bacterium
TCTGTTTCCTTCCGGTCCTGTCCAAATTCAAGACTCGCTCGAGAGTCCTGCGCGAGTATCCCACGACTGAAGTCATGAGTATTGCTAGATGAAGAATATTCAAAATCTTTATTTCTGCTGTTCCCGAAGTCTCGCCACAAACCTGGACAGTCTTGTCAGTGCCTTTCTCAGGTTATCGATGGAATAGGCATAGGATATCCTCAAAAATCCCTCTCCGCTGTCACCGAAGGCTGTACCGGGCACAATGGCGACCTTCTCCTCCGACAAAAGCCTGTTGGCAAATTCCTCACTTGAAAGCCCGAACTCTTTGATGCAGGGGAATACATAGAAGGCTCCCATGGGTTCAAAACAGGGGATCCCCATCTCTTCAAGCATATGCAGTACAAAGCGGCGGCGCTCATTATAGGACTCGCGCATCATACGGACATCGTCATCGCCGTTTCTGAGGGCTTCGACTGCCGCATACTGGCTGGTCGTAGGCGCGCACATGATGGCATACTGATGGATCTTGACCATCTGCGCGATGATCTCCTGCGGACCGCAGGCATATCCCAGTCTCCATCCGGTCATGGCATAGGCCTTGGAGAAACCGTTTACAACAACGGTTCGTTCCTTCATGCCGGGCAGCGAAGCAATGGAAATATGCGGCTTTCCTGTATAGGTAAGTTCGCCGTAGATCTCATCGGAAAGCACATAGAGATCATGCTTGATGATGATCTCACGAATTGCCTCCAGATCTTCTTTTTCCATGATCCCGCCGGTCGGATTGTTTGGATAAGGCAGGACCAGGATTTTGGAACGGGGTGTGATCGCGGCTTCGAGCTCTTCCGGTGTCAGGCGGAACTTATTTTCATTTTTCAGATTGATAATGACAGGGACCGCATCTGCAAGGACAGCACAGGGCTCATAGGAGACATAGGAAGGCTGCGGGATCAGGACCTCATCGCCCTCGTTGATCATAGCCCGGAACATCAGATCGATGGCTTCCGAACCGCCGACCGTAATGAATACCTCCTTGTCCCAGGTATAATCAATGTCCTGGGTGCGTTTCATATAATTGCAGATTTCCTGCCGCAGCTCCTTCAGACCCGAATTGGACGTATAGAAGGTCCGGCCTTTCTCCAGTGAATAGATACCCTCATCGCGGATATGCCAGGGTGTATCAAAATCCGGCTCGCCGACGCCAAGTGAAATGGCATCTTTCATCTCGCTGACCAGATCAAAAAACTTGCGGATTCCGGACGGCTTCAGGCCGACAGTCTTATCCGCCAATACTTTCCTGTTTTCCATAACGTAAACCTCTGCGTATACAGCTTTTCTTTTTGTAAAAACTGTCTGTATGACCGGATACTATGACTTCACATTTACAGATCACGGAGAAACAATTTCTCTCTGATCCTCATATTTTCTGGTCATGATCGTACCGTGGTCTTTGTATTTCTTGAGAATAAAGTGTGTGGCAGTACTCATAACCGTATCGAGCGTCGACAGTTTATTTGTCACGAAACCCGAGACCTCTTTGAGGGTCTTTCCTTCGAGAATGACCATCAGATCATAGCCGCCGGAAATCAGATATGTGCAGTCTACTTCGGGATACTTGTAGATACGCTCCGCGATATCATCAAATCCCTTGCCGCGCTGAGGTGTCACGCGAACCTCGATCAGCGCAGTCACACGCTCGATGCCGGTCTTTTCCCAGTCGATCATGGTATGATAACCGCAGATGATGCCTTCCTCTTCCATTTCCTGCATGGCATTGAGGATCTCAATCTCGCCTGTGCCCAGCAGCACCGCGAGTTCCTTCATGTCGATACGGCTGTTTTTTTCAATGATCGTCAGTATCTTCTGCTTTAAAGTATCCATCTTAATCTCCATTCCTCCTGCATATACCGATTTTCGAACTATCGTAGCTTCAGTCGGGACGCAATGCACTATTGCTCTAATGAATGTTCAAAGTCCCGCTCCTTATTTCTGTACCACCCGGTCAGGCTGTCCGTCTGCGGCCGGTCCAGATAGCGGACGTCTTCACCATTATGGATGATCTTGTCCCTGCCTGCCCGCAGCTTTCCGATCCGCGCTGCCATAAAGCCCTCTTTTCGAAGATACTGCAGCGTTTTTTCTCCGTTTCGGGCCGCGATCAGAAGACTTCCCGCAGAACGCATAACATAGGGATTGATTCCGAAATAGTCCGTAATCTCAATAGTCTCCTGCAGGATCGGAACAGCCTGCAGATCTGCTTCCAGTCCGCAGCCTGTCATTTTGGACAATTCCCACAGACCGGTAAAAAAACCGCCCTCTCCCAGGCTCACCATAGCCGGGACAGCCCGCATGCTGCTCTCTCCCTCTTCATCAGGCTCTGACTCTGCGCCTACAGCTGCTTTTGCCGCCTCAAGGACACTCAGATTTATACCCGGACCTGTCATACGGGTAAGGATCGACATGGGAAATCTCTTCTGCAGCTCTCTGAACTGCTCAAGGACCAGGATATACGTTCCTTCCATGCCGACAGGACCTGCAAGAATGATATCCTTTTCCCCTCCACCGGATATTCCGGCGCCGGAAGGAGAAGTTTCCCCGCTGCATGCCTTAGAAAGGCCTGCCCCGATACCATCTGATGACACTTCCTCTGACGCTTCCTTAACAGCAGGATGATTCCCGAAGAATCGACTGCCTTCAGCATTTCCGAAAACGACCGGCCTCGTCACCGCATCTGTCACCTCGGCCCGAACCTCTCCGATTCCGACCCCATTTTTGCAGGAGGCTCTGCAGATCTGACGCATCAGGTCACGAAGAGTTTCCTCCTGTGTGCCCGGCGGAAGAAGGATCACCGGTGAAAAACATCGGGCACGGATGCCTCTTGCCGCAAGTCTGTTGACTGAATAGATTACAGCGAGTTCGCCGGCATGCGAAGGACATAAAAGAACCGGCTCTGTTCCTGCACCGCAGGCATATTCCGGTAAAGAACCGGACAGAAAATCATTTTCCCGTAAGCGATCGCCTTTTTCTTTTGACAACAGCTTTTCATAGCGCTGTTTTTCGTGCAGGATAACATCCTGGATCGATCGTTTCCGGACATTTTCATCTGCGCTTCCGTATCTCAGATCCATATCCCGGATATCCTTTTTTGAAAACGGCTGTGTCACAACAGCAAAAGTACACTGCTTTTTCCGGTCATTTTTGACCGCCGCCGTATTTTTGCCGAATTTACATCATTATAGCTTTACACCAGATGCTTTGCAAGGCAGAGCTTCCTTAAGAACACATCGGCTTAAGAACACATATGCCCGGTTTGTTGCGAAAACTGTGCTTTTCCGTTAAAATAGCATTCTGCGTGAATTGCAGATTTCAAGACTCGTTCGCGAGTCTTGCGCACCGGATGCGGGTTGCTCTTAAGGGCAGCATCTTCCGCACAAAAACATCCCTCCCCGGAGAAGACAGAGGAACAAATATATGTACAATAAACTGACTGAAAACGATATTCGGGAAATGGAAAAAGAAATTGAGCACAGAAAGCTTGTGCTTCGGCCCAGGCTCCTCGAAGATGTCAAGGAAACCAGGGCACATGGCGATCTCAGTGAGAATTTTGAATACCATGCCGCCAAACGCGAAAAAAACCGTAATGAGAGCAGGATCCGCTTTCTGGAGAAAATGATCAAAACAGCAAGAGTCATCGAGGATACCTCCGCCGATGACGAAGTAGGTGTGGGCAAGACCGTCACGATCTACATTCCGGAAGATGACGAAGAAGAGACCTATACGATCGTAAGCACAATGCGCCAGGACTCCATACACGGCCTGATCAGTGTCGAATCGCCCATGGGACGGGCTCTTATGGGGCATCGTGAAGGGGATACTGTACACGTCCGTGTAAGCGACAGCTATAGTTACGATGCAGTGATCCGCAAAATCTGTCTGACCGATGCCGCAGCAGAAGCAGAACTCAGCCGTTTTTGATGATATCTGTTCTGTTCCCCCGGTTACCGGTTACCGGTTTCTATTTACTGGCTTCTGGTTTCTGTTCAATAACAAAAACTTTTCCTTGTACTCCTTGACATTTATTGTCCGTCTACTTATTATATATAAAGTTCACTTTATTACATAAACGCGTTACACTTTAACTTGTTAAAGTGTAATAGATTTTAGAATTCTGAAAACTATACAAAGGAGACTGTCTACCATGCTTATCACTGATTTTCTGGAAAAAAACGCCCGGGAATATCCCAATGACATAGCGCTCGTCGAATTGAATCCCGAGATCAAAATGCCCAAACTCACCACCTGGAAAGAGTACGAACTGATCCAGCCGCTGAGCGAGGTTCCTTATCGTACAGAGATCACGTGGAGCGTCTTTGATGAAAAAGCAAACCGTGTCGCGAATTTTCTGATTGCCCGCGGTATCGTAAAGGGCGACAAGGTTGCCATCCTTCTTATGAACTGCCTTGACTGGCTGCCGATCTATTTCGGAATACTCAAAGCCGGCGCCATCGCAGTACCGTTGAATTTCCGTTACTCCGCGGACGAGATTGAATACTGCGTCAATCTTGCGGAGGCTGATATCCTCATCTTCGGACAGGAATTTATCGGACGTGTGGAGGAGATTGCGGATAATATCTCCAACCACAG
>ONXK01000115.1 GCA_900321785.1 uncultured Lachnospiraceae bacterium
CAGCTGATCTATATTCTGGAGGGATACCAGCTCAGAGACTATCTGAAAACGGTCTGGAAAGCAATGCGGAGCGCGGTGGAGCGCGGCCTGAAGGCGAAGGGGATCCTGCCCGGCGGCCTGAAGCTGACCAGAAAGGCCAAATACCTCTATGAAAAGCGCTGCTACAACGAGAGCGCGGATGTAGCCATGAACCGCGTGATCGCCGCCTATGCCTATGCTGTCAGCGAGGAAAATGCCGCTGAAAACCTGGTGGTCACGGCACCCACATGCGGCAGCTGCGGCGTCCTGCCGTCCATTCTCTACTATATGCAGGAAGACAGAGGATTTCCGGAAGAGGAGATTCTGGACGCTCTGGCTGTAGCCGGCCTGGTGGGCAATGTGATCCGGACCAATGCCAGCATTTCAGGTGCGGAGTGCGGCTGTCAGGCGGAGATCGGCAGTGCATGTTCCATGGCTGCTGCGGCAGTTGCCCAGCTCTACGGACTGAGTATCGACCAGATCGAGTATGCCGCAGAGATTGCCATGGAGCACAATCTGGGGCTTACCTGTGATCCTGTAAACGGTCTGGTGCAGATCCCCTGCATCGAGCGGAATGCGGTAGCTGCCATGCGTGCCCTCAGTGCCGTCAACCTGTCCAGGTTCCTGTATGCCACCAGAAAGATCTCCTTCGATGATGTGGTCGCTACCATGTACCGTACCGGCCTGGATCTGAATGAGAAGTACAGAGAGACTGCTCACGGCGGTCTTGCCCAGATCTATATGGAACACAATATAAAATAGAGAAGGGTCTGTATCGGAATACTTGAACATTTTGCTGCAGCACCTTAGAGAGCCAGGAATGAGAACGATTGAAGAAATAAGAAAAGAGATCCATGAGACAGACCGGCAGATGGCGCGGCTCTTCGAAAACAGAATGAAGGCGGTCATGGAGATCGCTGCCTGCAAGAAAGCTCTCGGCCTGCCTGTCCTGGACGAAGCTCAGGAAAAGAGAGTACTTGCAAATAATGCAGAGCTGATTCAGAACGAGTTGATCAGGCCATACTATCTAACATTTATGAAAGAGGTGATGGCTATTTCCCGCAGCTTCCAGGAAAGCCTGATCGGAGATGCCGATTTCACTCCGAACGAAGAAAAACAGCAGTAGAATATGCGGCAGGGATACAGAAGAACCGCATGGAATATGTCTCCGGACTGAAATAAGCAGCAAAAGCGTGCCCCGCGCAAACCGATGAGAGGTTTGCGCGGGGCACTTATCTTTGCGGTATTTCCATCAGGGCAGGATGGTATTGAGATCCTCGTCGTTCAAGGTCTCCAGGCCGTTCTGAGTCAGGATGGCTTCGGCATTTTCAATGTCGTTGACGCGCAGTACAACGTAGGCGGAGTTGGCTGCGTTGGCTGTGAAGGCATAGACATATTCAATGTTGATGCCGGCAGCCTGCAGTATACTCAGGATCTGTTTGAGAGCACCGGCCTTGTCGCTCATGCGGACTGCGATGACACTGGTGCGTGTGATGATGGTGTCATCGCTGAGGGCTGCCACGGTCTTGTCGATATCGGAAACGATTACACGCAGGATACCGAAATCCCGGGTGTCCGCGACAGAGAGCGCGCGGAGATTGACGCCTGCGTCGGAAATTGCGCAGACGGCCTTGTAGAGTGTGCCGGGTGTATTTTCAAGAAAAGCGGATAACTGGGTGATTGCCATGATAATTCTCCATTCCGGAGCGCTCTGCGCGACGGGGCGGCAAAGTCTTTCATATATAGACTTTGAAACCGGCGGTTTCCCGTCTGCCATCAGGGCTATTTGCGGCGCTCCGTTACAAATAGCCGTGCAATAGATCAGCACATCAATGTTACTCAGACAGCGCCTCTGATTCAAAAAGCGCAGCTGTTGATTCGTTTTTTCAGTCGTGCAGTTTGCGCTTGTCGATGACGCGGACGGCCTTGCCTTCGGATCTGGTGATGGACTTGGGGGCTACGAGGTGGATCTTGGGGCCGATGCCCAGCATGGAGCGCATGGCGCCGTTCAGATCTTTCTCGCGTGCCTGGATATCCGCGATCCTGTCGGAGAACTGTTCGGGAGAGAACTCGACATAGACATCGAAAGTATCTGAATTGTTGACACGATCAACCACGATCTGGTAGTTGGGGGTGTAGCCTTCCTTGAGAAGCACGGCCTCGATCTGGCTGGGGAATACGTTGACACCGCGGATGATCATCATGTCGTCGCTTCTGCCCATGGGCTTGGTCATCTTGACATGGGTCCTGCCACAGGAGCATGGCTTACGGCTCAGCACACAGATGTCTTTGGTCCGGTAGCGCAGGAGAGGGAAGCCTTCCTTGTCGAGAGAGGTGAAGACCAGCTCGCCCTTTGAACCCTCCGGGAGAACCTCACCGGTCTTGGGATCGATGATCTCCGCATAGAAGTGGTCCTCGTTGATGTGCATGCCGCTCTGCTCTTCGCACTCGAAGGAGACGCCGGGACCGGAGGTCTCCGTGAGACCGTAGATGTCATACGCTTTGATGCCAAGACTCTTTTCGATGCTGTGGCGCATTTCCTCGGTCCAGGGCTCGGCGCCGAAAATGCCTGCTTTGAGCTTGTTGTCCTCCGGCTTATAGCCTTTTTCCGCAAGGGATTCACCGATGAAAGCTGCATAGGAAGGCGTGCAGCACAGGATCGTTGCGTTCAGGTCCATCATGAACTGGATCTGACGGTCTGTATTGCCGGAAGACATGGGAAGTGTCAGGCAGCCGACTTTATGGGAGCCGCCATTGAGGCCGGGACCGCCGGTGAAGAGGCCATAGCCGTAGCAGACCTGACAGACATCCTCATCGGTGCCGCCGGCTGCCACGATCGCTCTGGCGCAGCATTCTTCCCACATGTCAATATCTTTCTGTGTGTAGAAGGCAACGACGCGCTTGCCGGTCGTGCCGGAGGTGGACTGGATGCGGACGCAGTTCTTGAGGTCGGTGCCCAGAAGTCCGTAGGGATATGCTTCACGCAGATCGTCTTTGGTGAGGAAAGGAAGCTTTCTGATATCATCGACACTCTGGATGTCCTCCGGCTTTACACCTTTCTGTTCCATCAGATTGCGGTAGTAGGGGACGTTGTCATAGACGTATTTGACCTGTTTGACGATCTTTTCGTTCTGGATTTTGAGAATCTCTTCCCGAGACGCGGTTTCGATTTCTTTCTGGTAGTAGCTTTTCATTTTCATTGTGGTCTTCCTTTCCGGACATCATACAAGTTGTGGAGTACTGAAAAAAGAAAGAGTGTGGCACAGGTTAATGTGCCACACTCTTTGTAACGAACTCATCAAATTATTCTGATCACCTCATCACAATCTTCAGCATAGCAAATTAACCTTACTGTCATAGTCAGTAAAGCTAAAGGTAAAGCTAAAGATAAACCCGAAGGTGTGATTGACGGTGGTCTTGCGGTTCATCAGAAAACTCCTGTAAAAGTCAAATGCGAAAAATGGTTTACGATCCATGGTAACGCTTTAATGCGTTAAAAGCTGCTGCAACTTGTCATGTATCTTAGCACCCGGAAAAATGACCTGTCAATCCCCTTTTTTCGGCTTTTGCACAAAAATATGCAATTTCAATGGAAAAGAGGCATAAAAAAACCGCTGTTTATGCAAGTTAAAAATAATGCATAAACAGCAGTATGCTTTTCATCCGGGCCGGATACCCCGGGCTCGTTTTGTGACCGGGGGGGGCAGAGAGCTGACGATTGACAGCTCTCGGCTCAGGCCCGTTCTTCCAGGCGCATCTTTCTGTAACGCCTGGGGGAAAGACCTATATGGCGTGTAAACATCCGCGTGAAATAGGCGGGATCGTGGAAGCCGCAATCGCGCGAGATCTCCGCAATGGGATCATCTGTAGAGGACAGGCGCATCTGCGCTTCTCCCAACCGAAGCCGCAGCAGATACTGCTTGAAATTGTAAGACGTCTCTTTTTTAAAGACGCGGGAAAGATGCCAGGAACTGACGAAAAACTGTTTTGCGGTTTCCTCCAGTGTCACATTCTCTCCGAAATGATCATTCAGATACTGTTCGACCGCTACGCAGAGCGGATCCACTTCTTTCGAGGAGATTTCAACATCGTGAACAACACTCCGCAAAAGTTCCACGACTGTCAACAGCAGCTTGTGGACAAGCCTCAGATTTCTCGCTTTTCCGGGGGAGGCGTACTTTTCCATCATCATGCACAGTTTCTGAAGTTCTTGTGTCTGTTCTGACCTTTGCAGTACAGGTGTGCATGCGGGGTCGATCAGCATCCCCGGCCGCAGTTCGGGGATATACAGACCTCCGATTCCTAAGGCAAGTGTTTTGTAGCTGTCGCACTTTGCAGGGAATTCGTCATGCATGACCCCCTGATTGCACAGAACAATGTCGCCCTCATTCAACTCGTACAGCCTTCCTCCGACTGTATATCTGCCGTTTCCCTGCAGCAGTATAAATACCTCCGAACAGTCTTCATGACGATGCAGTACCTGATAATGTCCCGCTGTCCAGTCTGCCTTCGCAATATGGACCATGTAAGGTTCTGTATCCCTTCGGCCCGGAAAATCGTTTTTCTGGAACGTCAGAAGCGGATTTCTGATAAGCTCCTCCATAGAAAAGTGCCCCCCCTACGATATCCTCTATAGCTGCCCGGCTCTCTGTGTCCGTGCAGTCTGACCGGACAGGCTCATGAAAAGAACCCCGGAAATCCGGCCGTCTTGCATAAGTGTATCATAATCCGTACAATTTTTGAACTTTTTTGTTCGATTATCCGCAAAAAGCGTGCACGCGCACGCGTATTTTGGAATAATTGTATATTTTTGCAGGGGTTTTTGGCGCGTTTTTGGATTATTTGACTAAGAATGACAGATGAATTGTAAATTCTAAAGGCAAAATCCACAAATATTATTATAAAATGGATTCCGGATAAAAGAAAATTCAGACATCGGCAGTTTTTTAAATGTACATAAATGACATAATATCCAATAATTTTGCAATTTAATCCAACTTTGTGTGCGAATTATGAACGGAGTTTGCACAGAATGGAACTGCGCAAGAATATCCATTTTGTTCTATTCGCTGTTCTGCTATCGTTGATGAAAGAGGGTATCCGAAAGGGGGGTTATGCCTTTCGGATCAAGAGGGGCGGCATTATTGATGCTGAAGAAAGGAGTATAGTTATGAAAAAGCAGATTGTATCCGCAATCATCAGTGCAGTGATGGCACTGACACTGCTGGCAGGCTGCGGAGGCAGCTCTTCCGGATCTTCCGGCAGCGCGGCACCGGCGGCAGATGCATCGGACAAGGGTTCTGAAAACAAGTATGAAATGGCATATGTCCTTTCTACAAGGGATGAATTCCTGGGCCTTCTGGAGGGAGAAGTACTCGCGGCTGCAGAAGAGAAAGGTGTCGGCATGGAATCCCTGTATGCAGGTGAGGATTCCTCCAAACTGATCGACTGCGTGGCCGCAGCCAGGAACTCGGGCAAGGATGCCGTCCTGATCAACCTGAATGCGGCAGAAGATGCCCAGGCCTGCATTGAAGCGGCCGGTGATATGAAGGTCGTCTTCATTAACCGTGTGCCTGCTGATTAC
>ONXK01000162.1 GCA_900321785.1 uncultured Lachnospiraceae bacterium
TAGGTCCGTCTTCTTTTTCAAGGGGGAAGCGATGTTCCCGGATGCGGGAGAGGGCTTTCATTCAGTCCATGGAATGTGAAAAAATGAATCCTGCCATATCCGGGCAGCGGCAGGGATTCTCTGCAAGCTGCGACAGGCTGTGGAATGTGATTAAAAGGGATCCGGTCTGTTTGGACCAAATTTCCTGACTATTTGCGGGAGCGGATAAAAAACTGCCGAATTACTCAAAAAAATTACAAAAAACAATCAGACATATTATTATATAATCAATATAAGATTTGCGATTTCCGTCGGAAGTGGAGAGCCTTCGGAAATCCGGATAAACCGGGAGGTGTCGTTATGAGTCATACCTGGCCAGTAACGAGGTATCTCATTCCGGTAAAGTAATTGCTTCAGAAAAACCGGGAATTTTTTACGAAAGGAGTTATTGCAGATGAGTGAAGTTCTTGAAAAAATCTCTGAGATGCTTCAGAAGGGCAAGAGAAAGGATGTCGCCAAACTCTGTCAGCAGGCAATTGATGAGGGGCTGGAGCCCAATGTGGTTCTAACCCAGGGACTTCTGGCAGGTATGGATGTCGTCGGCGCAAAGTTCAAAGCAAATGAGATCTTTGTTCCCCAGGTACTGGTTTCTGCACGTGCCATGAAGGCCGGATCCGAGGTCCTCAAGCCCTATCTGTCCGAAGAGGGTGCTACCGGCAGGGGCAAGATCGTCATGGGAACCGTCCAGGGCGACCTGCATGATATCGGCAAGAACCTCGTCATCATGATGTTTGAAGGAAAGGGCTTTGACGTCGTTGACCTCGGCGTCGATGTGGCACCTGAGAAATTTGTTCAGGCGGCGATTGACGAGAACGCTGACATTATCGGAATGTCCGCACTTCTGACAACGACCATGCCCATGATGGGTGAGGTGGTCAAGGCGGCAGAAGAAGCCGGCATCCGTGACAAGGTCAAGATCATGGTCGGCGGCGCTCCTGTCACACAGGAGTTTGCAGACAGCATCGGCGCAGACGCCTATACAGAAGATGCTCCCAGCGCAGCTGAGAAAGCGGTTGCCTTTGTGAGCTGACAATGAGCCGGGCTTTTGCGAGCCTGCTGTCATGGCGAATTGCGTCCGGCTTAAGTGTGTGCCGTAAAGCGCTATTGTAAGGAAAAGTACATGCCCCCGCAGACAAAGCGGGGGCATGATTTGTAAAAGGATATTTGAAAAAGCATAGCTGTCAAAAATTATTTGTAAAAAGGAATCGTCAACAGAATTTGTAAAAAGATATTTGTCAAAAAAACATATGCAAAAGGAAATAACAGGTACTGCATTTGGACAGCGCCTGTAAGCCTGCCTGAGGAGGGAAAAAGAGTGGGACACAGGATCCGGATAGAAAACACAGCAGAGGGCACAAGTATTCTGCAGGCACTGCAGGCCCGGGGGGAATATATTCCGGCTCCCTGCGGCGGCAACGGTACCTGCGGCAAGTGCCGGGTCCGTTTTGTCCAGGACCCGCCCGCGCCATCGCAGGCTGACCGAAAGGTTCTGACGGAAGCGGAGATCGCAGACGGCGTGCGCCTTGCCTGCAGGACTGCAGCTGTGCAGGGTGCGGTCATTGAAATCGAAGCAGGAGACGAGAAACAGATGGATGTTGCATCCGGATTTACTCTGGATGTTGCATCCGGCCGGGTCCCGGTACAGAGAGACATCGTGGATGGTGAGAAAGACACTGAGGAAGGCGGGACCATAGCGGCGGCTGTCGATATCGGTACGACAACGATCGCTATGTCTGCTGTGGACATCGGAAGCGGACGGATTCTGGGGACTTCCACAGGAATTAATCACCAGAGAAGCTGGGGGGCCGATGTGATCAGCAGGATGGAGGCTTCCAACCAGGGTAAGGGCGCCCTGCTGCAGAAGAGTATACGCGCGGATCTGGACCTGCTGCGGGAAGAGCTGGGCCTGGCGCAGGATGCCAGGATGGTGATCAGCGGAAACTCGACCATGGAGCATCTGCTCCAGGGGCTTTCCTGTGAAACCCTGGGCGTTGCACCCTACACGCCGGTCGATATCTCCCTGCATGAATATGAAAACATGACGATCCTTCCGGGGATCAGCACCTTTGTAGGCGCGGATATTGTGAGCGGCATCGTGGCCTGCGGGATCGATCAGAGCGAGGAGATCTGCATTCTCGTGGACCTGGGTACCAACGGCGAGATGGCGATCGGAAACCGTAACCGCATCATATCGGCGTCTACGGCCGCCGGCCCCGCTTTTGAGGGCGGCAATATCAGCTGCGGCGTCGCGGGTATCCCGGGCGCGGTCAGCAGTGTGGAAATCACCGACGGCGAAGCACGGGTGGAGACGATCGGCGGACTGCCGCCTGTCGGTCTTTGCGGGACAGGCGTTCTGGAGACTGTCTACGAGCTCCTGAAGGAGGAACTGGTCGATGAGGCCGGCCTTCTGGATGATGAATATTTTGACGACGGATTTCCGGTCGCGGAAGGAATAGTGTTTACCAACAAGGATGTCCGCGAGGTACAGCTGGCCAAGTCCGCTGTTCGTGCAGGACTGGAGGTCCTGCTGGAAGAGTACGGGGCGGACTATGATCAAATCGGAAAGCTCTATATTGCCGGCGGCTTCGGCCAGAAGATCAATCTGGAAAAGGCGGTTGGGATCGGCCTGCTGCCCGAGGAACTGCTGGACAGAATGGTGCCTGTGGGCAATAGTTCCCTTGCCGGCGCCGTAATGGCAGCCTGCGATCCTTCCGTCCTCGAGCGCATGCGTGCTGTCGGTGAGAATGCGGAGGAGACAGCTCTCGCGGAGAACCCTCTCTTCAGCGACCTCTACATGGACAATATGTTTTTCCCGGAACAGGATTGATCGTGACTTTTCAGGCCGCCATGCAATTCAAGATGTTTGAGAGTGCGGCAGGGGAGGATTGATCTTCCGCACGGACAGAGCGATTCTACAGGAGGTTTTATTACAAATATGACCAAAGAAACAGCCGCCGCTTTGGCGGAGGAGATCGGATTTAAAGGCAGAGGCATTTTTGAGACAAAGGACTTGAACTTTCTCAAGGAAGTCCGAGATATGTGCAAGGCCAACAAATGCGGTAATTACGGAAGGCTCTGGACATGCCCGCCTGCCTGCGGAACCCTTGCGGACAGCAGGAAGAAGGCGAAGCAGTTTAAATGGGGGATCGTTCTGCAGACCACTGCGCAGATGGAGGATGAGTTCGACGGCGAAGCGATCGAAGAAGCCCAGGTGACACAGCGCGACCGGGAGAAGGCTTTTCTGCCCATGGGAAGCGGAGGATGCGGACAGCAGTGTGCAAGCTGTACCTATCCGGATGCGCCCTGCCGCTTTCCCGACAGGGCATTTACTTCGATGGAGGCCTACGGGCTGCTGGTCACGGATGTATGTAAAAGCGCGGATACGCCCTATTATTACGGCAGAAATACCGTTACTTTTACGGGCTGTGTGCTTTTTAAATAAGGACACGGCAGCAAATCCCGCGGTCACGGGACCATGGCAGCAAAGGCAAAAAAGAGCCTGAAAATCGTGCCGATCCCGATTGTATATTACGCGCGATGAAAAAACTCCCGTCGGGAATACCGGACAGAAAAATCCGGCTTTCCCTGCCGGGAGTTTAGTATTTATATCGGATTTCTTCAACAATGGTAATAATTCGTTTTTTTTGGTATTTTTTATGAGCGCAAACACAATGTCTGCAGGAAATACAGGGGGTATCGGCAGCCCGCTTTCAACCCGCAGAAGAAAAAAACGGCCGTGATGCTGAAAATCAGTGCCTTGAAAATCCAAAAAAAATGCCAAACAAGATACAGAAAATCTGAAAATCAAAAACCGGGCTGCCATATAATGATTGCATCGTAAGGAGCACCGGTACATGGCGGCGTCCGCACGCCGGACGGGTGTAAATCATGAGTTATCATGCGGATAAAAAAGAAAAGAAAAAGATCAAGAATGCAGAGACAATACTGAGTGAATGTCAAGGAGGCAGAACATGGAAAAGATCAATATGATGAAATGGGTTGACGATGCGCTCGCAGCAGAGAAGAAGCAGGGATTCCTGGTACTGTCCTTCCCCGCGATCCAGAAAATGGGGATCAGCGTCAAGGAACTGGTTCAATCCAGCGATCTGCAGGCACAGGCCATGAAGATCGTTGCGGATCTCACACCGGAGGCAGCTGCTTCCGTATCTATGATGGACCTGTCCCTGGAGGCAGAGGCTTTTGGCTCCCAGGTCGTTTTCTCGGACGATGAAGTCCCGACCATCATCGGCAGCATCGTAGAGGAAGAGGAAGAGGCGGATGCCCTTGAGATTCCCGAGATCGGCGCCGGCCGCACACAGATCTACATCGACGCGATCGAAAAAGCAGCCAAACTGATCACAGACCGTCCGGTTTTCGCAGGCGTGATCGGACCCTTCTCCCTGGCGGGAAGACTGATGGATGTCACGGAAGCAATGATCTATTGCTATGAGGAGCCCGACATGGTTCACACTCTCCTCGACAAGGTCTCCCAGTTCATCATCAAATATATCAATGCCTATAAGGCTGTCGGTGCCAACGGCGTCGTCATCGCGGAGCCTCTTGCAGGCCTGCTCGGTCCCGACCTGGCACAGGAATTCTCCGGCGATTACATGAAGAAGATCGTGGAAGCTACTCAGGAGGATGATTTCCTGATCGTCTACCACAACTGCGGCAACAGCGTGATCCCTCAGATCGATTCCATCGTCAACAACGGCTGCCGTGTATTCCACTTCGGCAACGCGATCAATATGGCAGACATGATGCCCCTGATCCCCGAAGACAAGATCGCCATGGGCAACGTAGATCCTTCCAGCAAGTTCCGCAACGGCTCGGTCGAGGATGTCAAGGAGGCAACCCGCAGTCTGATGGAAAAATGCTCTTCCTACAAGAACTTTGTTCCTTCCTCCGGCTGCGACATTCCGCCTATGACTCCCTGGGAGAATATCCAGGCCTTCTTTACCGCGCTGAATGAGTTCTACGCATAATCCTGCGCATAAGACGTTTTTGCCGGCTGCTGCAGCAAGGGCCGAAAAAGATTTCATTTTGGGTTGTTAGAATTATCATATCTGTTCTTTTCAGAGGCGGCTTCAGGGCCGCCTCTGATATATTGAGGCCGAAAGCTGCAAGTCATACCGGCAATTTTACCCGGTCACAACCCGGTCAGGTTGTGACCATTAACGGCCGATTTTCTCAATCTACCAATTTATACAAAATAATTACCAATTTCGGGAAATGAATATGCTATAATACCGGTAGTCAGAAAATTGAAAAGCATCTGCAGTGCTCTTCGGAGCCTGACAAGGAATCCGGTTCGAAACCGGAGCAGCCCCCGCTACTGTAAGGCAGACAAAGTCCCCGCCTGCGGCATTTGCAAACCGCAGGAGTCACTGGAACAGATCGCCTCGGATACATTTTGTATCTATGAAGATCTTTCCGGGAAGACGGGACGGAGGATGAAGCCAAGCCAGGATACTTGCTGCAGATGCAGACAGGATACCATGTTCGGTGGGAACATCGGTGATGTGATGGATTTGCGGGGGCATTGTCGCGTTATGCAGCGAAATGCCCTCTTTTTCTTTTTCACCATCTCTGGTTTTGCGTACAGCCGTGCCTCGACATGCTTTGAGGAGTGTATCCTGCCATTCCATAAAGTCAGCTCTGTTAAAAATTCCCGGTTTTTAGCATGTTGAAATAGGATAAAAGGCGGCACTCTCCAGCCGCTTTTTGTCTGTCTCCAGAAACACAAAAAGCACAGAAGAACAAGAGATACGGGAAACGACTGGAAAAGTCAGAAATGACTGTAAAAACCAGTAAACAGCAAAGAAACTGGAAACATGTACATTCATTCAACAGGAGGAAAGTCATGAAAAGAAAACTGACAGCGATTCTGCTGGCCTCCATGCTTACCGGCGCTCTTCTTGCCGGCTGCGGCGGGGGAAGCAGTGCAGGTACGCAGAGCAGCCCGGCTGCAGACAATGCCGGCTCGGCTGTATCCGAAGCAGGCAGCGGAGCAGAGACGGTAACGCCTGATGCAGGAGCTGCGGCAACGGAGACAGCGGCAGTTGCAGCTACAGCAGCAGAAACAGCGAAGACGGATGAAGAGCTTGCGGCAGAATGCGCGGCACTGATCGACAAAATCTATGTGCAGGAGCGCACGGATACGACCGATGCGGATATTGAGGCCGCAAAGGCTGCCTGGGATGCCCTGACAGATGCGCAGAAGGCAATGGTGGAAGGCGAATTCGCGGATCCCGATTATTTCGGCCGTGACACGGGAGACGCTTCTGCAGACGATCCCCGCAATGCGGATGAGATCGGAGAGAACGAGCTTCTGGTCGTAAGTTTCGGTACTTCCTTTAACGACAGCCGTGCACAGGATATCGGCGGTATTGAGAAGGCCCTGGAAGAGGCCAATCCCGACTGGTCTGTCCGCAGAGCTTTTACAGCACAGATCATCATCAACCATGTGCAGGCCCGCGACGGCGAGATCATTGATAACATCGACCAGGCCCTGGCGCGCGCAAAGGAAAACGGAGTTAAGAATCTTGTCATTCAGCCCACACACCTGATGCACGGTGCGGAGTACGATGAGCTCATGGCTGCCGTGACGGCAGCAGCCGGCGATTTTGAGACTGTCCGTGTTGCAGAGCCCCTTCTGGGCGAAGTCGGCGAGGATGCAGATGTCATCAATGCGGACAAGGAGACTGTCGCAAAGGCAGTTGTGGCAGAAGCTGTGAAGACTGCCGGATTTGACAGCATTGAAGCGGCGGACGAAGACGGAACCGCCTTTGTCTTTATGGGACACGGCACAGCACATGTCGCCAAGGTTACTTACAGCCAGATGCAGACCCAGATGGATACGCTGGGCTACAAGAACGTCTTTGTCGGCACTGTTGAAGGTGAACCCGAAGAGACTTCCTGTGAAAATATCATCGCAAAGGTCAAGGAAGCCGGCTATAAGAAAGTCATTCTCCGGCCCCTCATGGTCGTTGCAGGCGACCACGCCAACAACGATATGGCCGGTGATGAAGAGGACTCCTGGAAGAGCATGTTTACGGCAGACGGCAGCTTTGAGAGTATTGACACACAGATCGAAGGCCTGGGCCGGATCGAAGACGTACAGGCAGTCTATGTCGCGCATACCGAAGCAGCTATGAATGCGGAGCCCCTGGAAGCGGAGTCTTCCAACGAAACAGCGGAAACCGGTAAGACAGCAGAAACAGACAAAACAGATGAAGAACTTGCGGCAGAGTGCGCAGCTCTGATCGATAAGATTTACGTACAGGAACGCACAGATACAACTGATGACGACATCGCGGCGGCAAAGGCTGCCTGGGATGCCCTTACGGATGAACAGAAGAAACTGGTGGAAGGCGAATCCGCAGATCCCGATTATTTCGGACGCGATACCGGCGATGCCTCCGCAGACGACCCGCTCAATGCAGATGAGATCGGAGAGAACGAACTCCTGGTCGTCAGCTTCGGGACATCCTTTAATGAGAGCCGTGCAACGGATATCGGCGGCATTGAGAAAGCCCTGCAGGCTGCATATCCTGACTGGTCTGTCCGCAGAGGATTTACTGCGCAGATCATCATCAACCATGTACAGGCCCGCGACGGCGAAGTGATCGATAATGTAGACCAGGCGCTGGCACGCGCAAAAGAAAACGGCGTCAAAAATGTCGGAGAAGATGCGTCTGTGATCAACGAAGACAAGGAAGCTGTTGCAAAGGCAGCTGTTGAGGAAGCGGTCGAAAAAGCCGGTTTCGAGAGCATTGAGGCGGCAGAGAAGGACGGAACCGCCTTTGTCTTCATGGGACACGGCACGGCGCACGTTGCAAAGGTGACCTACAGCCAGATGCAGACCCAGATGGATGCTCTCGGCTACAAGAATGTCTTTATCGGAACAGTTGAAGGCGAGCCCGAAGAGACCTCCTGTGAAAATACCATCGCAAAGGTCAAAGAGGCCGGCTATAAGAACAATGACATGGCAGGCGACGAAGAGGATTCCTGGAAGAGCATGTTCAAGGCGGACGGCAGTTTTGACAGCGTCGACTGCCAGATCGAAGGTCTGGGAAGAATCCCGGAAGTGCAGGATATTTATGTTGCACACGCCGGCGCAGCCATCAAGGAACTCGGTGATACCGCATCTTCTGCAGATGCTGCGGATACAGCTGATGCCGCAGCTGCTGATACTGCAGACGCCGCCGATGCAAAGACGGGAGAAGCTGCAGGCACAGCAGGAACGACCC
>ONXK01000123.1 GCA_900321785.1 uncultured Lachnospiraceae bacterium
CGGATGTGAAGTGACAGATGCCCCTCCTTCGCTTGCGAGTGAGGACTTTTCCCGTTACCGTGCTTTCGTACCATCCTTCTTTTACTGGGTGGGAAGTACAGCTGCAGGCGATGAGCCGCAGGAACTGCATAAGCCGCGCTTCCATACGGATGATATTGCACTGCGTCATGCGGCGGAACTATATGCTGTTTCCGCCATGCTGCCTTGACATACTGTCATAACATAACATGTTGGAACCTTGGTTCAGATGGAGCCTTTGTCTGCGGACTCAACGCAGGCACCGGTCCGGCGGATACCGTCTAGAACGGCGTTCCTGTCAGCCGTTCAGCATAGGGGTGCGTACGGTAAGGTCCATTTATCAGGAAAACAGACATTACATCAGTATTACGGGAAAAGAAGGGGATTATCTGTTATCATAGCAGATAGTGAAACAGATATACCTGAAAGGAAATACACCGGTTTTTAAAATGGAACGGAGGCAAAAATGGCTGAGTTTTCTGTAAATATTGAAAAGATGGAAGAAGTTGCGGCAGATGCAGAGCAGGTAAGCAGGATTCTGGGGGAAAAACTGTCCGAACTTGAAGCAGCCAGGAGCCAGATCAATGCATGTATGTCGGGAACTGGTGGGAAAAGCGTCAGGAGAATCAATGCGCTTGAGGATAAGGTGAAAAAGCTCAACAGAGAAATCAGTATGCTGTCACAAAAGCTTCTGGAGATTTCGGGGATTTATCAGGCCTATGAGAAACGGATTCTCGGATTAAAAGGAAGCGGTGATGCAGAAAACCGTGATTCGGCAGGCAGAAGCGGTGAACCTTCTATTCTTGACAGGATCAGAAATGTGCTTTCCAAAATCAAAAAGGCAGGTCTCAATCCCAACGCCGCCTATAGCGCAGATCCTGTCAATCTCAGCACAGGAAACTATGTGTATGAAAACAACTATTTTTCATATGACAGTCCTGTCTTCAACAATCTGAGGCTGTTTTATAATGCCCAGGAAAAGCATGTCGGAATGGCTGGAAAGGGATGGATAACTTCATTCGAAAGACGGCTGGTGATCGAGGATGAGCACGCATGGGTCCTGGGGGAAGATGGAGCCCGCACAGAATTCTATATTTCCGGAAGAGGATCCTTTATTTCCGTCTTTGCATCCAATGATATGTTGGAAAAAGATAATGACGGTTATTTGTTCACGGATGAAAATATGAACTGCTTCAGGTTCGATCACTCTGGAAAGCTGCAGGAAGTTTTTACGGAGGATGGAACATACAGGATCTGTTATGAGTATCATGACGGTGCACTGTCTCAGGTCAGGGACTCTTACGGAGTCAGTTTTTCCATGTCTTATACAGAGGACGGGAAAGTGAGCGATATTGCAGACTCTGCGGGACGAAGTGTAAGTTTTTCCTATGACGGAGATCTGCTGGTCGGGGTGACGGATCCGGAGGGCAATACCACCGGGTATGCGTATGATTCTTTTGACAGACTGGAAAAGGTTATTTCGCCTGACAGCGAATGTGCTCTGTTCAACCGGTTTGATGAGCAGGGAAGGACCGTTAGCCAGATATTTGCTGACGGAGGGGAGGTCCGTTATCAGTATGATGACGGGAGCAGACAAGTAATCATGACCCAGCAGAACGGTTCAAATATTGTCTATGAACACGATGAAAGATACCGTCATGTCAAAACGATCTTTCCTGATGGGGAGGAGTACTTCTCTTATGATGATAATAATCTCCTGACTTCCGAGACGGACGCAAGAGGAAATACTAAGAAATACGAGTATGATGCTATCGGAAATATAGCGAAGATCATCAATCCTCTCGGTGATGTTCTGGAGATTCTCAGAAATGACCGTGGTCAGGTGAACAGACTTCTTCTTAACGATATCACACTGCAGTCCTCCGATTATGATGAAGCCGGACACCAGGTCTCATCGATGGATGCAGCGGGGAACCTGGTGAAATTCGAATATGATGTATATGGAAATATCTCTGCCTGCATCCGCCAGGACGGGAGCAGAGCGGAGTATCTTTATAATGACCAGGGCGATCTGATCAGGGTATTTACACCCGAGCAGGGAGAGACCCTGTATGAATATGATGACTGCCGCCGTGTATCGGCCTCAACGGATGCGCTGGGGAACCGTACGGAATATGAGTATGACAAGAATGACCGCATTGTGAGAGTCGTTAATGCACTGGGAGAGGAACAGACCTATGAGTATGACTGCCGCGGCAATATGATCAGGATGACAGGCTTTGGCGGAGGGGTTACGACAATCCGCTATAACAGTCTGAATAAACCGGAAGCTTATATTGATGAAGATGGAAACTGCACAGAGTATAGCTATGACAGGATGTGGAATGTGATTTCCAGGAAGACACAGGACGGGGCTGTCACCTGCTATGAATACGATGGGCGGGGACGTATGGTTTCCATTACAGATCCCGAGGGAAATACGCAGAAGGCTGCATATGATCCCTGTGGTAATCTGGTCAGAAGGACGACAGAAGACGGGGCGGATTATCAAATGGGATATGATGAGCTGAACAGACTCATTTCCATTACTGACCCTTTGGGGATCGTCAGAAAAGCCGGCTATGATGCACTTGGGAATGTGGTAGAAGTTGATTATGGAGATGGGATCAAAGAGTCTGCGGAATATGATCTGGCAGGAAATCTCACTTCCTATACGGACAGGACAGGCTATACAAGGACTTTTGAATACACGGAACTCGGCAATGTCAGGGAAATTGCGGATGAGAAAGGATGGATCCGCCGTTATGAATACTTCCCGGGCGGACTTCTCAAAAAAGAGTACGGATCCGATGGGAGCTGGAAGCAGTATGAATATGATAAGACCGGAAAAGTGGTTTCCATTTCGGACGAGTGCGGGGGCGGATGGAATTTCTCTTATGATGTCCTTGGAAGAGTGATTGAGGCAGAGCATATCGATGACAGGACGGAACGGTATGAATATGACCCTGCCGGCAATGTCTCCGCTGTCATTGATGCAAAAGGGAACAGAACTCTTTACAGGTATTCCGGATCCGGAGATTTGCTGCACATGCAGGATGCGGAAGGCAGCGAGACGGGATTCTTGTATGACTCCTGCCACAGGCTGATCAGAATCCTGCAGCCGGAGAGCGGAAAACTGAATGCCGGGGATATCAAAGAACTCTCCCAAAGCGGGGATGACCTTCGCGTGACTTCTTTTGTCAGGGATAAAAGAGGTAATGTGATCTCTCGTGTAAATGCGGAAGGAGCAGAGGCAAAATTCGCCTATGATGCCTGCGGAAGGTTGAGCAGCGTCACGGATGAGGATGGAAACATGATCGACATCCGCTATTATGCGGACGGGATGAGAGAGGCTCTTCTCTTACCTGACGCAAAGTCTATCATGTACCAGTATAATGCATTGAAACAGCTTGTCAGGATCCAGGACTGGCTCGGAGAGATTTGTCTGGACCGGGATGAGGAAGGCAGACTTCTTCATGTATCGGACCAGAAAAACAGGAATATTAATTATCAGTGGGAGGCGGATCAGCTAAAACAGATATGCTATCCGGATGGGAAGATTGCCGAGTACTGCTATGACGAAAAAAGAAGACTTTCGGACTGCCTGTACGGAGATATTTCCTATCATATGGAATACGGGGAGGGTACCAGGCTCAAGAAGAGATCCTGCGACCATGGCCCCGCTGTGGAGTTTACCTACAATAGAGCCGGTTATCCCATGAATATTATCCATAGTGATCATGGGACTGCTGTGGAATCCCTGGCATTTCGTTATGACGCATGCGGCAGGCTGGCGGAGTCTGTTCGCCGGCAGGAGGAAGGCAATGCCCAAAGGATAAAGTATGACTATACGCCTCTGGGAATGCTTGCATCTGTACAAAAAGATGGCATACAGACAGCAGCCTATACCTATGATATTTTCGGAAACAGGACGTATTCCAGAGAAGGAGATTTTGAAAGCTCTTATACCTACAACAGACTGGATCAGCTTCTTTCCATGACCTGCGAGGGGGGAACCAGAACATTTTCTTATGACAGGAGAGGAAATCTCAGAGATGTGCACCTGGATGGAAAAAAAGTCCTGGAACTGACCTTTGACGCAATGAATCACCTTACCGGAGCTGTTTCCCCGAATGGAAGTGCCCAATATGCATATAATGGTCTCTACAGAAGAACTTCAGCACAATTTCTCCTGAATGGAACTTCCTTCAATGAGGAGTATGTATATGATTATACGCGCGCATCTGAAAATCTTTTGATGAAGGAGGGGGGAGCAAAGGCAGAGAACCTGCTCTGGTGTGATGATCTGCTCCTGATTGACAGAGAGAATCGTCCGGAGTTTGTCTGTGCGGATGAGCGAAGAAGTCTGATCGCCTCAATCGATGGCAGAAATGGGCTGCCGCATCTGCAGCACATGCAGTACGAGGCATTCGGAAGCGGGCACGCTAAAGGGGCCGCCGGCGAGAATGTTTTTGACACCGGGTTTACAGGGTACAGGAATGATCCCGTGACAGGACTGCTGCATGCCAATCAGAGGGAATACGATCCTCGTGCAGGCAGATTTATCAGCATGGATTCGGTTGCGGCTGTGATCATGGTGCCCTGTGCTATAAACGGGTATCTGTACTGCTTAAATGATCCGGTCAATGCCTATGATCCGACCGGACTGATCGCTGCTTGGCTGGCTGGCGGAATTGTGGGTGCTGTTGTAAGGACAGGAACAAAGTTCGCCGGAGATGTCGTTAAGTCCGTTACTACCGGAAAACCGTCCTTCAGCTCCTGGCAGAGTTATGCGGGGGCTGCGGCAGGCGGATTTACGGAGGGCAGTGTTTTTGTGGGCGCTACGATTGCCACAGGAGGAAATGTAAAGGCCGGCATGGCGGCTGCCGGTGCAGCAGGTAATGCCGTGGACACTCTGGTGACGAACGGACTCAGCATGGCAACCCACGCCAAAGGATTTGAGAATTACAGTGTGAAGGATCTGTGCCGTGACACGATCGTTTCCACTGCAGAGGGTGCTGTCGAGGGATTTGCGTTCGGAGCAGCCGCCAAACACATTAAAATAAAAGGTATCACAAAGGGAAGAAACAGCTTCCAGGCAATATTTAAGAGCGGTATTACAAAAGGAATCCGTTATGGATTCAATATGTCCTGGAAAACAGTGGCAAAGGGTGCCGTTGCATACGGGGTCATTGGCACGATTGATAAAATTTATGGCGGTCTGAAAGACACAATTAAGGATAAGCTAAAAGAGACCGGGAAAGATTTTGTCAAAAACCTCTTCCAGAGGGTCGTCTCCGGCGGAAGAAATATCTCCACTGCAGCTTGTGCCGCTACCGGCAGCCGTCCGCAGGCACTGCGATGGCCGTAGAGTGTATCACATCCAAACATCTGCCGGAACCCATTGCTGAAAAGGTCAGTTTCAGGATCCTTTCAGGAAAGTGACGGGAATACGATTTTGCCTAAGTTGGGGAAAGTAACAGCGAGGAGAGCGGAAAGATGTTTTTTAAAAGAAAAAATACAGTAGAAAGTCCTGTGTCCGTATTATTCCGGGTCATCGATGAAGAACTCGCAATGGGAATCTGCTGTAACATTGATTTCACATATAAAAACAGAAAACATGAGATTGGTGTCTACGGAGATGACGGAAATACTTATAAGAATGTACGGTTTTATTTTGACAAAAGCGAATATAAAACAAGAGAAGAACTGATCGAAAACGCCAGGATCGACGGCATCAGAGTGTGTGATCTGGAGGATACAGTGACAGTTACAGAATGTGACGGCTGCTACCCCGACAGTACGGAAGCTTTCAGAGCATTGATGAGAGAATAACAGTGACTGTTATGGAAAGTGCGTGTTGCTGCCCCGACAGTACAGAGGCTTTCAGAGCGTTGATGAGAGATTGAAATTAAGAATCCTTATTCAAACAGGACAGGAGACAAGCTATGACTATCTACCGTTTGACAGAGGAAGACTATACAAGGATCCTGATGTTTAAAAGAGATCTGCATATGCATCCGGAGCTTTCGAGAAAAGAAGTCCGCACAAGCGCAAAAATAAGGGACTTTCTGTCAACGCTTCCGGATTTCAGGATCCTGCCGCTGGAGACGGAGACCGGAACCGGTGTGGCGGCGCAGATCATCGGAGAGCCAAATAAGGCAGAGAGAGAGGCAGCGCAGATCATCGGAGAGCCAAACAAGGCAGAGAGAGAGGCGGCGCTAACAGGTGTTTGTGAGTCGCGGCAGACCGGTGGCGGACGAAAATATGACTGCGGGGAGGCGGTTCAGGACACTTCGCTTCTTCCGACCGAGATCATGCTTCGGGCAGATATCGATGCGCTTCCGCAGACAGAAGCGTATGAGAGTCCCTGGAAATCGCAGACACCCGGGATCATGCATGCCTGCGGACATGATTTTCATACAGCCTCACTTCTTGGGGCGGCGCTTCTTTTACAGCGCGCCAAAAAAGACGGGGCGCTCAGGAACACGGTGGATCTGGTGTTTCAGCCGGC
>ONXK01000167.1 GCA_900321785.1 uncultured Lachnospiraceae bacterium
GCAAAACTTCGGGATAGTTAAAACATCGGGATAATCAAAGCTATCCCGATGTCGGGATAACTTTGATAACGGTTCCCAGTACATCGCAAAACAGCTGAAACTTTCTCTCGCAAAGCTCTCAATCCGCATCAGGCATGCCCCAAAAAAGAGCGGGAAGTCCAAAGGCAAGATCTTATCCGCAGTTTTTTATTATCCGCACATTTTGAGAAGATACACCATTTTCAAGGATAGTCCCTTGGAAATATGCGGATAATCAGGTTTTGATACAGCATAATGAGGTTATCTTTTATGAAAGGAGGACCTCTTATGCAGCAACTGTATCAGAAAAACACAGGTATTGTTATTGAGTATCTAATCACCGCAGCGCGTGGAAGCGGAACGTTGAAAGCTTACGAGTCATGTTACCATTCGTTAAGTGAAGCATTGGAAAGAAAAGGATTATTCTTTTCTTCGGAGTTTGCAGCTGTCTGGCTGGATCAACAACGTGAGAACCTTGGAAAATCAAAGTACGCCCTCTATAAAGCAGCACTGCGCAAACTTGATGATGTATACCGTACTGGTGAAGTACAGCACGACAACTTCAACCCATCAAAGACCAGGCTCCATGCGTTGCATGAATGTTTCAGCAGACTTGTTGATGATTTTTTATCGGCAAATGAAACCTTATCGCAGGCTTCTCATAAAGATTACAGATATCAAATGTGTGATATCTTATTCCAGTTTCAGGAAATGGGATGCAATGAAGCGTCAGATATTTCATATGATATGTTGTTCAAGTATTGCAGCTCGCTCGAAAACCGCAAGTATCATATAAAGTCTCTGATGCATTCAAGGCTCAATTCACTGCTCTGCTTTCTTTATGATGAGGGACTTGTTCCATATGGGTATACCCTGTTCGTAACAGGGATTGCAATGCGGAAGATCCGTTTTTGGGATTCCGTCAGTCCCGATGTCATCAGACGTTGGAGGGAGGAGCAGGATACTGGAAAAAGTGTATTTTCTCTGGATGATTACCTCAATGCCGGAAATACGGTATTCCAAATCCACAAAAACAACAGGTATGGCAGAGGTTACCTGACATCTATCAGCCAAGCGGTAAACCTTTTCTATCTTTTTATGGACATCCATTCCCTGCAATACGTACCGGAACATGGGATCGTGTGGGCGGAATCACTAAAATCACAGATATCAACAACAGAAGCATCTGGTATCCGGCGTATCCTGATCATGGTCGGTCAGGTAACGAAGGGCGTCCCGATCAATCTGAAGGCTGTGTTTTCAACAAGAATATCTGCACTTCAGAAACTGCCTGATTGGTGCTCCGGATATGTCAGGGAGTTCCTGGACGAGAAAAAAGCGGAAAACATGGCGCACAGTACGATCTGTATGATGGGAAGCAGTTGCTGCAGGTTCTGCTTCTTTCTTGACAGGATCGGTGTAAATTCGTTTTTACAGGTAACGAGTCTTCACGTAAAGCAGTTTAATCTTGAGGATAGTCATAAAACACCTGCAGGGAAGAACGCTTATAATTCCAGGATACGAAAGTTTCTTATGTTCCTTGCTGAAAGGAACGCTCTAAAAAATCCGTTTTTATTTCTCGCCCTGCCAAGTGTCAGCGCGCCCAGGGAAACTCTCGTTATTATCCTCTCGCAGCAGGAGCAGGAAGATCTGCGGAGATTGTTCGAGGCCGACAGCAATGATGTGTCGCTGCGACAGAAGGCAATGCTCCAGCTCGGTCTGTACATGGGCCTGCGTGGGATTGATATCATCAACCTTGTCATTGGCGACATTGACTGGCAGGATGTGTCCATACGGTTTGTACAGGAAAAAACGGGATACGAGCTGTATCTTCCCATGCCGTCGGAGGTTGCGAACGCTCTCTACAGATACATAGTCAGAGAAAGGCCTGTATCGTCCAATCCAAGAGTGTTCCTGAGATCGAAGGCTCCTTACTGCGAGCTTGTAACGACATCAGCCTGCACCGGAGCTCTCGGTGCGGCCCTTCCCGAACGTAATGTAAAAGGCTCCGGATTCCATGTGACAAGGAAGACCTTCGCCACGAATAAGCTCAGGGGCGGCGCTGATCCTGATGAAGTAAAGGAAATGCTCGGCCACAGGGACCGTGCCAACGTCCACAAATATCTTTCCCTTGATGAAAGGAATATGATGCTTTGCTGCCTTGATCTGGCCGAGCGGTCCATCCAGATGGAAGGGAGGTTTGGCTGATGAAGGATAACTCTCCAATCCTCTTTGAAAGCGTGCTCTCAGACTATATCTCCGGCATAATCAGGGAAAAGCGGGCCGCAGGATATGACTACCGTACTGAAGAGGCGATCCTTCTCCGTTTCGATCATTACTGCGTAGAGCATGGGCTGACATCTCCCGCATTTACGAAAGAATTCCTGTCAGACTGGTGTAAGCAGGCCGTATCCGAAGGGATATCAAATCATAATAAACGGGTTTCAGTGATAAGGCAGCTTTCTTTATACATGATGTCCGTAGGGATTTCGGTTTACCTTCCCAAAAGCCATCTGAAGGCGGAAACCGTGCTTCCCCACCTCTTTACGGACGATGAACGGTCCGCCTTTTTCCATGAGGTAGATACCTATGTCCCAAGGGCGATCGATTCAGCGGCCCATCGGATCGCGGATGAATACAAAGTCCTGTTCCGGATGATCTATTGCTGCGGCCTGAGGAATTCCGAAGCATGCGGAATTGCCTATGAAAACGTGGATGTCGAACAAGGAGTACTCACGATCGTAAATGCAAAAGGGCACAAAGACCGTCTTGTTTACATGGGCAGCGAACTGACTTCATTATGCCGGGACTATGACAGGTATATCTGTCAGGCACTGGGAATGCGACCTGAATGGTTTTTCCCCGGAAGGAATCCGGCAAAACCGCTCCCTAACACAACTGTGGACTCATCTTTCAACCGTTTTTGGAACAGGACTGCATTTTCAAAAACGTGCAACAATAAACCTACGGTACATGACCTGCGCTTCAGCTTTATAACTGACCGCATAAACCTGTGGACCCGGCAAGGTGCTGACGTGGAAAGGATGCTTCCATACCTGGCTCGTTATGTTGGCCATAAGTCCGTCCAGGAAATATACTATTACTACCACACCTCAGAAAAACTGTTTGAATCGATCCGTTCCGTGGATAGAACCTCCCAGACAGTGATACCGGAGGTGGATTATGAGTAAGAAGACCGACTGTGTGGCTTTTGAAAAACTATTCTTCTCGAAAACATATGATTTCCTGGAAATATACCTTCCAAAGCAGGCATGCAGGAGCAGACATACCATAAAGCAATATAAGACCGGTCTGTCATGTTTCTATGACTATGTCTCGGATGTCCGAATGCTGTCGCCGCTTTCATTTACATTTATCCATTGTACATATAAGTTCCTATTGGAATACAGGCAGTATTTAGGAGAAGACCAGAGAAACGCCGCCAGCACGATAAACTGTCGTCTTGCAGCAATCAGGTCATACCTTGAATACGTTTCCGACGGAGATGCTTCGATCATCCCTGTATATCTGGTCGCAGAAAGAGTTCCATCTGCACCTGTCCCCAAAGTCAGACGCCCGGTTATCGAAGCCGCTGACCTTGCAGCATTCCTGGACAGCCCTGCTCATACATGGAAAGGAAACCGCGACCGGTTTATATTGATCCTCCTTTACGATACGGCAATCCGTGTTGAGGAACTTGTCAGCATCAGACTCGGAGACATCGTGTCTGGAAGCAGTGCCTCCTCAATCCTGATCCATGGCAAAGGGCGGAAGGAACGATGCATCGTACTATCAGATAAGGCTTCGGAACACTTAAACGCATACATAAGTGTTTATCACGACGCCATACCTGATCCGAATTGTCCTTTAATCTATACAGTCATACACGGAGAAATACATCCAATGTCAGTCAGGAACGTAGAGAGGATACTTCATAAATATGGCCAAGCAGCAAAAGCTACTAACCCGAACATTCCTGATTCAGTCCATCCGCACATGATGCGCCGCACGAGGGCATGCGGCCTGTATCAGGATGGCGTGCCAATGGAACAGGTTGCAGCACTGCTGGGGCATTCACACATAGAAACCACGCGGACTCATTATGCTGAGCCTTCAAAAAAACAGATGCAGGAAAGCATGAAAAAGGGTACGGAACGCGAACCTGACAAAAAAGAGTGGCTTGGCAATACCGATGAGATCAAGAAGAAGTTCGGATTGCTCTAGCACGATTATCCGCACATTTTCAGGCGACTATCCTTGAAAATGGTGTATCTTCTCAAAATGTGCGGATAATAAAAAACTGCGGATAATATACGTTATCCGAATATTCGGATAACGTATAGAAAAGTTCCACCGGGTCGTGGACAGCTTTCTTGACGAAGTAAAAGCTCAAAAAGTAAAGACACTTGAGGAACTGAACCGCCTGTGGGCGATCTGCCTGAGAGCATCAGTGCGGATGTCCCGGCGGAAGGGATAACGCCTGAGCAGGAATGGAACCGGGATTCACGGGCACTCAGGTACCTGGACGCCGGGCTGGTCGGCGAAGCCTTCATGCACCACGAAAAGAGAAAGGTCAGCAAGGGCGCCTGTATCAGTTTCCGGGGGAAACAGTATGAAGCCAGGGCATCCCTGATCGGGTGTCGTGTAGAGATCGCTTATGACCCTTCTTCACCGGAGATCATCACTGTCAGCTATCCGGGGATCCAGTCATTCAAGGCTGCTCCTCTCCGGATTGAGGAATACTGCGACCAGAAGCCGGCGCTGCCCGTCTCCATGCTGGCTGTCGAACCGGAGACTTCAAGATTCCTCAACGCTCTTGAAAAACGTCATGCAGAGTCTGTAAAGCGCAGGGCTGATGCGATCTCATTCGGCGCCTACCGGAAGGAGGTGCCCGCAGATGTATGAACAGTACTATGGGATGACAGACACCCCTTTCTCAAGGAATGTCCCGCCGGAAGCGCTGTATGAGTCCCCGGCGATGGCGGATACGCTTGGCCGCCTTGCTTATGCTGCAGACAAGCAGCTGTTTGCTGTAGTTACATCAGATGCCGGATGCGGAAAGACTACGACGATACGGAAGTTCGCGGCCAGCCTTCCGAAAGAGGATTACATCCTGTTGTATCTTTCGGATTCAAAGCTTACCCCAAGGTGGTTTTATAAGGGCATGCTGGACCAGCTGGGACTGGAATCCCGTTTCTATCGCGGCGACGCCAAGCGGCAGCTCCAAAAAGAGATCGAGATCATCCGCGGTGTGCACCACCAGAAGGTTGTCTGCGTCCTGGATGAGGCACATCTGCTTGAGAAGGAAACAATCGAGGAATTCCGGTTCCTCTTAAACTACCGTTTCGATTCCATGAGCCCGATGGCGCTGATCCTGGTCGGCCAGACTGAGCTGTGGGAGGACAAGCTGCGTTTAAAGCGCTATGCCGCTGTCCGCCAGCGGATCGATATCAACTGTGTGCTGCCGAGGCTGGACAGGGCAGAAACAGAAAGCTATATCCGCTCTCACCTGGATTATGCCGGCTGCAAACAGTCTCTCTTTACTTCCAGGGCGGTCGATGAGATCTTCCGTGTCTCAGCGGGAACGATGCGGGTCATCAACCGTATTTGTGAAAAATCCCTGATGTACGGATACCAGCAGCACCGCCAGCTGATCGATGATCAGGACATCTCTTTTGTGACAGAACATGAGATGCTGAGGGGAGGTGAGAACTGATGGAACCGATCCTCTACTGGTATCCTGTTTACTATCTTAATGGAGAAGAGCCGTATGGAAGCGCCGTTGTCCGTAAATCAGGCAGGATAATCCCTTTCCAGCTAAAAAAGGAGCCGTACGAAGTAGACGTAGAGGCTGGAGGCAACAGCTTTCACCTGGTCTTTGGTCATAAAACAGACGGACTGTTCCTGTGTGTTCCGGATAGGAATATCGGCTGTGAACTGTCAGAGCTTTTAAACCGGGACCAGAACATGAACTTGTTAATGGACACAGAGTGTCTTGGGTATGAAGATGCAGCTGCCATCACCTGGGCTCTTTACAGCATCGGCAGCCTGCTTCGGTTTATCCACTGATACAGCTGGGGCTTCGGCCCCGGCATATCTTGGCTATGAACGGACAGCATTGAGGTCTGTTCACGGACATACAAATGA
>ONXK01000168.1 GCA_900321785.1 uncultured Lachnospiraceae bacterium
GTTGTCGGAGACGAAATCATGGAAGCATAGTTGGTGCTGACCGCCAAGGTCTTTGCGACCTTCTGCAGGAGATTTTCCAGCTTGTCCTGCTTCGCGGCCAGGAAGTCCCGCATATCCAGAAGCTCTTTGCGCTGATCCTGCAGTTCCTGACGCTCGCTGCTGAGCATGTCATCGACATAGAGACGGTAGCCCGCATCCGTGGGAATGCGTCCTGCAGAGGTATGCGGCTGAGTGATCAGCCCCATTTCCTCCAGATCCGCCATCTCATTGCGGATCGTAGCACTGGAAAGCTTGAGGTCAGTGAGCTTGGAAATGGTCCTGCTCCCGACCGGCTCGCCCGTCTCCAGATAATTTCGGACGATAGCCTTCAATATTCTCATTTTCCGATCCGGTAATTCCATATCATACCTCCTGAAAAACGATTCGGCAGGCATTGGAAGTCTGCCCTTCTATGTATTTTCTCTTTAATATTTGGATAATCAAGGCAATTAGCACTCCACTGGCTCAAGTGCTAATAAAATCTACTGGAAGAATAGCACCCTCTTCCGCGGATGTCAACAAAGGCCGCCATCCCTATACATCCAATGCTTGTGACACTTCTGTGACCGTCTGTGCGATATACTTACGTCATCAAATAAAAAACAACCCGCACATATGCGGCCCCATAAAACATAAGGAGAAAAAGAAATGACTAACGATATCAGAAAAATGAATGAAGTAGAACTGAAACAGGTTGCAGGCGGTGTCGACGGATACCATGGCCTGGATCCCCACGGCCCCTGGAAAAGGGTAAGCGGTCTGCAGACCGGCTGGCTGGCACTCAGGAGCGATTACAAGTATAATTCCGGCAATGAGATCGGCCAGCTTTACAACGGCGACTGGGTACAGGTCATCGGCAACTCCGCAGATGCGGAAAACGATTTTGACGGCCCCGGAATCACATGGTACACATGGGTCTACTCCGAGCGGCTCGACAAGAGCGGATGGGTAAACAGCCGCTTCCTCGCTGACTGATCCCCGTCCGGAAAGACGCAAAAAATGCGGGATGGCAGCGACAGCTGTCATCCCGCATTTTTTCTTTATATAATCCTTTAGATCATCTACCTGACGGGAGCAGTTATATTCCCTGCTGCTCCTTTTTTAATGTCTGGCACTGCCGATACGGACCAGTGCGCGGTAGAGCTTGGCCTCGGTGAGGAGTCTTGCTTCCTCAGAGAGCTTGTCTTCGCGGAGCTTTGACTCCGCACGGGCTTTGGCAGCCTCTGCACGTTCGACATCGATATCTTCACTCCACTCCCAGGTAGTAGGGAGCAGGTGGCATTCGTTGTCCATCATAGAGCACATGCCCCCGATGCAGGCCGCGGTACGTTCTGAGCCGTCCTCCATGATGACATGGGCGGTTCCCATTCCGACAGCCGTGCAATAATTGATGTGCCGCGCGAGGATGGCGAGATCACCGTGCGTGGAACGAAACATCAGGCGCTGTACGTCCCCTTCATATGCGAGACCGTCCACCGTGACGATCTTCAGATGGAAGGTATTTGCCATAGGAAGTCTCCTCCTTTACGCGTTTTTGGCCTTCTCAAACGCCTCGTCGATGGAACCGACGAAGAGGAATGCACTCTCGGGAAGGTCATCGCACTCGCCGTCAAGGATCATGCGGAATCCGCGGAGAGTCTCCTTGAGAGGGACGTATTTGCCGGGAATACCGGTGAACTGCTCTGCGACAGAGAAACTCTGGGACAGATAGTTCTGAATCTTTCTGGCGCGGAAAACGGCCTGTTTATCCTCGTCGGAAAGTTCGTCCATACCCATGATGGCGATGATATCCTGCAGTTCACGATATCTCTGCAGAACCTGCTGCACGCCTCTTGCCACTGCGTAGTGCTCTTCGCCGACGATCTCGGGGGAGAGGATACGGCTGGTGGAATCCAGAGGGTCAACAGCGGGATAAATACCCATGGAAGCGATCTCACGTGCAAGGACGGTGGTCGCATCCAGATGGGTGAATGTCGTCGCGGGAGCCGGGTCGGTCAGGTCGTCCGCAGGGACGTAGACTGCCTGAACAGAAGTGATGGATCCCTTCCTGGTGGAAGTGATACGCTCCTGCAGGGCACCCATGTCTGTTGCCAGCGTAGGCTGGTAACCGACGGCGGAAGGCATACGGCCCAGAAGCGCAGACACTTCGGAACCTGCCTGTGTGAAACGGAAAATGTTGTCGATGAAGAGCAGCACGTCCTGATTTTTGACATCACGGAAGTACTCTGCCATGGTCAGTCCGGAAAGGCCGACACGCATACGGGCTCCCGGCGGCTCGTTCATCTGACCGTAGACCAGTGCGGTCTTGTCGATAACGCCGCTCTCCTTCATCTCGCCATAGAGGTCGTTGCCCTCACGGGTACGCTCGCCGACACCTGTAAAAACAGAGATGCCGCCGTGCGCAGTCGCGATGTTGTGGATCAGCTCCATGATCAGGACGGTCTTGCCTACACCTGCGCCGCCGAACAGACCGATCTTACCGCCCTTTGCGTAAGGGCAGATCAGGTCGACGACCTTGATGCCGGTCTCGAGGATCTCCGTAGCGGGGATCTGGTCTTCAAAGGAAGGTGCGGGACGATGGATCGCCCAGCGCTCCTTTGCGTCCGGTGCGGGCTGATTGTCTACAGGGTCGCCCAGAAGGTTGAATACTCGTCCCAGGCATTCCTCGCCGACAGGAACCGTAATGGGACCTTCCGTGTCGACGGCATCGATACCGCGGACCAGTCCGTCGGTGGAGCTCATGGCGATGCATCTGACAACGTCATCACCAATCTGCTGTGCCACCTCGGCGATCAGTCTGCGGCCATCAATATTGATCTCGATGGCATTGAGCAGTGCAGGCAGCTCGCCCTCCTTGAACCTGATGTCAAGGACAGGACCGGTTACCTGTATTACCTTGCCGATATGTTTTTCACTCATTGATTTCCTCCATAGTGCCGCTCTAAAGAGCGGCACCCCGAAGCATTTTTCGCGTATAATCTATGTTCTCTGCACCGGATCTTCTCTTATAGATAGTCTATAAATAGTCTAAGCTGCGCGTCTGTTACGCTCCCTCTGCACCGGCCACAATCTCTGTGATCTCCTGTGTAATACTCGCCTGTCTCGCGCGGTTGTAGAAGAGACTGAGATTCTCGATCATCTCGCTCGCATTGTCCGTCGCGGCTTCCATGGCCGTGCGGCGTGCCGCCAGTTCGCTGGCGACCGAGACATTGATACTGGTGTACAGGATTCCCGCCAGATATTCAGGAACGATCGTATTGAAGACTTCTTCCCCGGAGGGCTCGTACAAAATCAGGTTCTTGACAGCAGGTTCCTGATCCTCCTCAGGATTTTCGAAATCTGACAGGGGCAGAAGCGCACTGGATTTCGGCACCTGGGACATCATGGAAACAAAGTTGGTATAGCACATGGACACATGTCCAAACTTCCCTGCTTCATAGGCCTCACACACAGACTTGGCAATACGGAAACACTCCGAAATCGTCACCACAGCGACCTCCGCGTATTCATCCGTAAAGATTTCCGCGTTTCTGTGACGGAAGTACTCCACTGCTTTTTTTCCGATCGGAAGGACCGCATAGTCCTGCCCCTCCATCTCTTTCTCCGTGAACTTGAACAGGTTGGCATTGTAGCCGCCCGCAAGTCCTCTGTCTCCGGCGATTACGATAAAGAGACGTTTCGGATTCGTACCCGGTTTTGTAAAAGGAGACTGAAAATCCGTGTTTTCATTTGCGATCGTCGTGAGTGTCCTTTTCATGGTCCGCAGATAGGGCTTACTCTGCATCGCCTTGTCCTTTGCTTTTCTGAGCTTGGAAGCGGCGACCAGCTGCATGGCCTTGGTGATCTGCATCGTATTCTGGACACTCTTGATCCGCAGCTTGACTGCTTTCATATTAGCAGCTGCCATTATTATCCTCCCTATGCCTGGCTGGTTCCTGCGCTTTTCGCTGTGAGAAAGCTCTTTGTAAAGCCTTCCAGCACGGATTTGAGTTTCTCGTCGTCTTCTTTACTGAGAGCGCCGGTCTCGCGGATTGCCTTCATAACAGCAATGCCGTCGGGATCCTGGTTCAGACGTCTGTTCAGCTGCTCCTGGTACTCCGCGATATCCGCCACATCGACATCCTTGAGGATGCCGTTGACGGTCGCGTACAGGATCGCGACCTGATTCTGGACTTCCCAGGGAGCGTTCTTGCCCTGCTTGAGGACTTCGACGATACGCTCGCCCTGTGCCAGACGGGACTTGGTGTCTTCGTCCAGGTCGGAGCCGAACTGTGCAAAACTCTGCAGCTCTCTGTACTGTGAATAGACCAGCTTCAGTGTACCGGCAACCTTCTTCATGGCCTTGATCTGTGCGTTACCGCCGACTCGGGAGACGGAGATACCGGGGTTGATCGCCGGCATGATACCGGAGTGGAAGAGCTCGGTCTCAAGGAAGATCTGGCCATCTGTAATGGAGATGACGTTGGTCGGGATATAGGCCGAAACGTCGCCTGCCTGGGTCTCAATGATGGGAAGGGCTGTCAGTGAGCCGCCTCCGAGCTCATCGGAGAGTTTTGCAGCACGCTCAAGAAGTCTTGAGTGCAGATAGAAGACGTCGCCGGGATATGCTTCACGTCCCGGAGGCCTTCTGATCAGCAGGGAGATCGCACGATAAGCGACCGCGTGCTTGGAGAGGTCATCGTAGATAATGAGGACGTGTTTGCCCTTGTGCATAAAATATTCGCCCATCGCGCAGCCCGCATAGGGAGCGATGAACTGCAGCGGAGAAGGCTCGGAGGCTGTCGCCGCTACAACAATGGTGTAGGACATGGCGTCTGCGGCGCGCAGGTCGGAGACCAGGCCGGCCACGGTGGATCTCTTCTGGCCGATTGCGACGTAAATACAGATAACGTCCTTGCCCTTTTGGTTGATGATGGTGTCGATTGCAATTGTTGTCTTGCCTGTCTGACGGTCGCCGATGATCAGCTCACGCTGGCCTCTGCCGATCGGGATCATAGAGTCGATCGCCTTGATACCTGTCTGCAGGGGCTCTTTGACCGGCTGACGTTCGATGATGCCGGGTGCGGGGGATTCTACCGCGCGGAACTCGCTGGTCTCGATCGGACCCGCGCCGTCGATCGGCTGTCCGATCGCGTTTACAACACGGCCGATCATTGCCTCGCCGACGGGAACGGAAACGACACGGCCGGTGCGCTTGACAGTCTGTCCTTCGCTGATACCTGTGTCTTCTCCGAACAGAACGGCTGAGACGCTGTTCTCCTCGAGGTTCTGTGCCATGCCGAACGTGCCGTCAGCAAATTCCAGCAGCTCGCCCGCCATGCAGTTCACCAGCCCGCTGACCCTGGCGATACCGTCACCGACTGTGAGAACGGTGCCGGTCTCGTTCTGGATGATCGCATTCTCGTAATATTTAATCTGACTGCGGATCACCTGGGAAATCTTCTCTGGTTTTAATTCCATTGCTATTCCTCTATATATGTAAATGAATCTACATATTTCTCACTGTTTCAGTCCATGTACCTTGTAAATCATCAAAGTACGGTTTCTGTGACTCTCCTGCGGAGCTCGTCCAGCCTGCCGCCGACGGTTCCGTCGAACAGCTTCCCGTCCAGTTCGACACGAAGGCCGCCCAGGACCTTTGCATCCACTTTTCGGGACAGCAGGACTTTCTTTCCGCTGATCTTCTCCAGTTTTGTCAGCAGAGCTTTTGCCTGCTCATCGCTGAGCGGGACGGCGCTGACTACTGTCGCCTCGGAGATTCCGTGATCCCTGTTATAGGATTTACGGTAGGCACTGCAGCAGGTGGAAAACCCTCGCAGCATTGCCTTCTCTACAAGAATCTTGAGAAAATTCAGCAGATAAGGATGGATCTGTCCGCCGAAGGCCTCATCCAGCAGCTGAGTCCGGGTTTTCACCGGAACCGAAGGCTCGGAGAGAAGCGTGACATAGTCGGGATTCTGTGCCAGAATACCGCGTACTGCCTCGAGCTCCTCCATGATCTGCTCATCGGCCTTTTCCTCAACAGCCAGATCGTACAGGCTCTGCCCGTAAAGACCCCATGCTGTCGTCATGATGCCTCTCCTACATTCTGAATAAATTGATCAATGAGTTTCTTGTGATCCTCTTCGTTGATCTCTTTCTCAACGACCTTGCCGGCAATATCCATTGCCAGCCCGCCGATCTCGTTCTTGACCTCATTGATTGCTTTTTTGCGCTCCTGCGCGATATCGGCTTCCGCCTGTGCCTTGATGCCGGCGGCCTTTGCCTGTGCCTCCTGCACCAGTTCATCGGCGCGTCCCTGCGCCTCTTTCTGTGCACTCTGCACGATTCTGGCAGCCTCTTCGCGCGCATTTGCAATGCCGGACTCGTACTGGTTCTTCAGATCGTCAGCTTCTTCTTTGGCCTGACGGGCATCCCGGATCTCCTGGTCGGCAAGATTTTTTCTCTTTTCAAGGATCTCATTGATCGGTTTAAAGAGAAATCTTTTGATCAGATAGAGCTGGATCATCAGGTTCAGGAACTGGGCGATCATAGTCCACGGTACAAGTGTAACCAGTGGCTGTGTATTCATACCTTTCCTCCATGGATATTGGCTTTTCGTCTGAAACCTGCGAAAAGAATTATCCCAGATAACCCATAAACATGCCGGGTGCGACGAAGATCAGAAGAAGGCCGGTAACGAAACCGTAGATACCGGTTGTCTCGGCGATAGCGCAGCCCAGAAGCATTGTGCTGGTGACATCGCCTTTGCACTCGGGCTGACGGCCGATTGCTTCCAGAGCCTTTGCAACCGCGTTGCCTTCACCGATACCAGGGCCGATACCTGCGATCAGAGCGCATCCTGCGCCGATGCCGCAGCCTGCCAGTGCGATACCTTTTGCCAGAAATTGCATTTCACTCATTTTGTTCTCCTTCCGGGAAAATAGCTTTCCCTCTCATTAATATTTCCGAAAAAAACAATCCTTGTTCGCAGCTGTCTGTATGATGACAGCCGCCGATATTCATTTTTGAAAAAACTGATAATAATCAGTCTGCTGCGCTTTTCTGCTGCGCCTGTTTATCACCCTTTCCGACCATGCCGCTCGTCAGAGCGGCTCCCTGAGGAGAATATCGCGCAGGCGAATTCTCCAAAGGATCCGGAAGAGTTTGGGCCGCAGGCGGCACAAACTCTTGGGTGAAAAATCTTGTATCGACAAGATTTTTCACCCTTCCGCAGCATTGGCAATATACATGATGGTCAGCATTGTAAAGATAAATGCCTGCATCACGCCGGTAAACCAGTCGAAATAGAAGGACAGGATTGCCGGAAGACCCACGCTGAGGATCGGAATGTTGCTCAGGAAATC
>ONXK01000169.1 GCA_900321785.1 uncultured Lachnospiraceae bacterium
ACTCGCCGTATAGCCGTGATGATACAGTACATGGTCGTTTTCCAGAAGTTCGTCCAGTTCCCGGAGCTTTTCCAGAAGTCCCAGATGAAAGGCGGCCACGCAGAATGTATCCCTGATCGGCTGCGTGCAGCAGCTGCGAAACTCCACGGTACCGCGGTAGGTCAGATCTTCGTATTTGAAAGTCCTCAGGTACTGCAGATCCCCCTGCTCCGGTTTAAAAGTAAATGTTTCAAAAGCTCCGCTTTCCGGATTGAAATACTCCCCTTCTACTTCCGGCAGCTCCATATAGGCCAGGAGCGGTGTCGGTGCAAAATTCAAATACTTCCCTTCCCGCTCCACACAGTAAATACTCATCGAAGAGATATAGTCCAGCAGTTCTTCCTCGCTGTAAAAATCACATTCATACATTCCGACATTGTGCGGATTGATGCCGTGAGTACTGTTTTCCCAGAACATATCGCGCACACAGATCATCCGGTTGTCCTCCCCCAGAAGGACAGAATTGGAAAACAGCAGTGCTTTGACAGGCTCCAGCCTGGAGAAAGCCCGGAAGATCGTGATGAGATCCCTGTCCATGACATCCAGCTGCACCTGTGAGGCACTGGAAAATGTTCCGAAGGCCGGATGATGATGGAAATGCATGGGCAGATCGCGGTATTTCGGGTAGGAGTGCAGATGATGGAAGAGCATGCGGTAGCGCCCGTTGGGAATCGGGACGTTGTGATTGTAGATCCTGTATGGATTCACCCCCATGCCGGTCAGCGTGTATTCGTGCGCAGACAGAAGCTCCTGCAAAACATCATAATAGTGAAAAAAACGGATTTTCGCCAGCTGCAGATCCTGCGCTTTCCCCAGGGAAAGCTCAAGATTGTTATAGGAACAGTCGAAGGAAAGTGAATCACCCGTCACGGGATCCGCTGCCAGGATCACCTCGCCTTCGTCATCCCGCTTTTCGGGCACAAACCCGCAGATTTCCATAAAACGTTCGGCGGTTTTATGTACAATGCCAAAATCCACGGCTTCTTTTTTCAGATTCAGGATAGGCATCTCCACCTCGATGCCTGAATAAAGGGGACGCTCCCTTCTGGTCGGCGCCAGATATTTTTCCTCCAGTGCCTGCCGTATAATCGCTGTGTCCATTTGTATTTCTCCTAACCTGCTTTATGCGGAAGCGGTAATTTGCCTTTGGAATGGGAAAATGCCGTGTTCCCCGCTGACGACAAGGCACCTGCTTCTATTCCCGCAACCTGTTCCGCATAGCGGTTCCCCGGAATGAGGAGCTTGCGCTTTTGATATTCAATGGTTCCGAGTACATCAAAACATCCGAGCGTCTCGAAAACGCAGGCCATTTCCGACAGCACTTCCAGTGCGGCCTCACGAACCGGCTTCAGGACCGTGCCCTCCCGGATCCAGATTTTCCTTTCATCAAACAGAGCTGCGTGCTTCATATTGGAAATGGCATCAGCCTGCTCTCTTTCATCCGGTACATATTCGGGGAAAAGAGAACACCAGATCAGGAAGAGCTGGAGAAAACGAAGATCCTCCAGGGCTATTCCTGTCTTTTCAAGAGGATTTAGATCCAGCATCCTTAGTTCAATATGGTCGATTCCATTCCTGAGTGCCTCCAGGCTGTTAGCACCCCTGGGCTTGAGGCGCACCGGCAGATACAGTTCCGAGGAGGAATACAGCTGCCCGCTCATAACATAGGACTCAATGCTTTCGCAATAGGAGGAGACCCCGGAAAAATCCAATACCGGCAGAAAAACATTCCAATAGCCCTCCTTCCCGCACCGCACCGACGCATAGGCAGGCGATACTTTTTCCCTGCACTCGCCGAAAGTATCCGACAGGTAAGGTCCCGGACTGGCCGCGGTCAGCCAGACGATCAGCCAGGCGTATCGAAGCGAGTAGACAGCTGCCTTCAGATACAGAGCATCCGCTGTCATTCCCAGATACGCAGGATAGTCCGCCGCATAAGAAAAATTGTAATGAATGCCGGACAACAACATCCTTTTCAGCCCGTATTTTTTGAGCAGATATTTTCTGTATTCCTCCTTATGGGAGTTTTCCTCTGAAAAGTGCGCGATTCGTACACCGGAGGGAATATAGGCAGGCGGATTTGAAGACATATGGAGCATTTCGCCCGATTTCTCCAATCTGTCCAGGGCTTGCGTGTGCATCCGGGAAAGCATTTGAAAGAGTTCTTCTGAACTGCCCGCCACGGGTGATATGATTTCAAGCTGACTCTCTGCGAAATCTCTTGAAAAATGCGGATCATCTCCAAAAGGATGATCTGTCTGTGCAATCCTTCCGTCAGCCTTCCTGATCCGGAGACTTTCTCTTTCCAGGCCAATGCCGCCGCGAAAGGCGGCACGAAGCCCCTCTTTTCCAAGCCTGGATGTAATCTGTGCCATAGTTTCGTTTGACTTTCTCATTTTCTCTCTTCCCAACCAAGGAGACAGGGGACGGTTCTGTGTCTCCTCCGTCCCATATTATTGAATATATGTTTATTACAATAATGCCTATTGACCTACTATGTCAATAGGGTTATATTAAATATTCAAGGCAATTGCCTCACAGAGCGCTCTGGCTACAAGTCACACATGCACCAGCCGCGAGGTGCTCTGTCTCCACGTATCTTTCTTGTTTTTTTACCATAATTCTATTACTATAAATCAACGCACTTTCCGATCATGACGCTTGTCAGGGCGTCAGTACAGGCATGTTTCAAATCAAAAATAAAGGGGAATGCATATGGAAAACAAACACAACACGATTGCAGAGATCATCGAAAAAAACAAAATCATGGTCATCGACGGATCCATGTCCACCGCCCTTGAGCATCTGGGTGCAAACCTGAATTCTAAATTGTGGACGGCAAAGGCGCTGGAGGAATCTCCGGAGCTGGTCAAGCAGGTCCATCTGGACTACTTCCGGGCAGGCGCGGACTGCGGGATCACCTGCAGCTACCAGGCGACGATTCCGGGGCTGATGGCAAACGGATCGACACGGGAAGAGGCCGAGAGGCTGATCGCGCG
The DNA here is from genome assembly GCA_900321785.1 of uncultured Lachnospiraceae bacterium. Taxonomy (GTDB): domain Bacteria; phylum Bacillota; class Clostridia; order Lachnospirales; family Lachnospiraceae; genus CAG-791. The sequence goes on from ONXK01000169.1 coordinate 3,039, forward strand.
CTCTGTCGAGATCTTTCGAGAAGCAAGGGAAGAGTGGTGGAAAGAGGAAGGTGAGAAGGCGGGACGTGCATGGCCCCTGTGCCTGGCCGGCATCGGCCCTTACGGCGCCTATCTGGCAGACGGCTCGGAGTACCGCGGGCATTACGGCGTAGATGATTCCGTGCTGGATGAATTCCACCGCCGCAGGATGGAGATCCTGCACGAGGCAGGCGCGGACATTCTGCTGATCGAGACCCAGCCTTCCCTGCATGAGGCACTTCTGGCGGCAGGTATCGCCGAGGAGCTGGGCGCGGATTACTGGATCAGCTTCTCCTGCATGGATGACAGACACATCTGCGAGGGAGATCCCATCCGCAAGTGCGCCGAGGCCTTTGCCAAGGACCATCCCCACCTGCAGATGATCGGCGTCAACTGCACAAAGCCCGCCTTTATCGCAGGCCTGATCAGGGAGCTGCGGGCGGGACTCAACACCACTGAAGAAGGAAAGAATATCCCGATCGGCGTCTATCCCAACAGCGGCGAGGAGTACGATCCCGTTACCAAGACCTGGCACGGCACCGGAGATGCAAAAAACTTCGGCGAATATGCGCTTGATTACATGAAGGCCGGCGCGGACGCCACAGGCGGCTGCTGCACGACCGTGGCCTCCCATGTGGAACAGGTCGTCGCCGCCAAAGAGGCCTTCCTCAAGGGCGGAGCTGCCCGGGCTATGATCGCACAGTAATAGAAGAGAAGGGGGAAACTAGTATGGCTGCTTTTACTGATTTTTTGTATATGATCGACGACTTCCTCTGGGGGACCTGGATGACGGTGCTCCTGGTAGGTGTTGGTATCATTCTGAGTATCCGTTTCGCCTTCCGCTACCAGCGGAAAATTGTTTTTAATTTCAAAAACACCTTCGGCAAGATTGGCGCCCAGGGAGAGGGCGAGGGTACCATCTCCGGTTTCCGCGCTGCCTGCACGGCTCTGGCCAACACAGTAGGAACCGGCAACATCAGCGGCGTCGCGACGGCCATTGTCAGCGGCGGCCCCGGCGCCCTGGTCTGGATGTGGGTCTCCGCCTTTTTCGGCATGTCTACAAAGGCCTGCGAGATCATCATCGGCCAGCGCTACCGCGAGCACTACAAAAAGTCCATGAACGAGTATGTCTGCGACCGGTCCTTCGTCCTCAAAAACGCCTTCGGCTGGGAGAAGGGCGCCGTGGTTCTGGCCGTCTTCTGCTTCCTCTTCGGCCCCTGGACCTGCTGCGTCCAGACCGAAGCCGTGACCAGTTCCATGAGCGAGGCCTTCGGCATCAATCCTCTGATCTCAGTCATCATCATCGGCATCACCTGCCTGGTGACCATCTGGGG